>JASFVM010000073.1:0-9872 GCA_050049835.1 Gammaproteobacteria bacterium | reverse complement strand
TGACCTGGAATCATTAACTATTGTCAACAGGGCCATTATGCAGGTGCTTAATATCAGCCTCATCATCGTCTTTGTTATATTCGCTTATATTTCATTCGCATATACCCATGAGCTTGTAACTACACCGCTGGGCAACACTTTACTGCTGCTGATGGCACTGTTCTGGCTGGCGAGAGCGGTTCAGCAGATACTTTTCTTCAAACTTGCTCACTGGATTTCCCGGGCCTTTCTTTTCCTTTTCATTACCGGCTCATTGCTTTATGGCATCCCTGCACTCCAGTTCCTGCCAACAAGGTTCTGAGAACGTCAGCGTGCTAATATATTCACAATCAGTGAAGCTACCTCCAGAGGAAGTGGCAAACAGAACCAATGAAGCACGGTCGCATACTGCCGCCAACCTACCTGTTTAACGCTCTCGCAGCTATGGTTTTTCTACACTTGTTTGCGCCGCTCTATACCGTATCACATTACCCATGGAATACATTCGGCATTGTTCCGCTAGCAACCGGCATTTTTCTTAACCTTGCAGCAGACAGATCCCTCAAGAAACGCAACACCACTGTCAAACCGTTTGAAGTATCATCTGCACTCGTCACAACAGGCGTGTTCCGATTCAGCAGACACCCCATGTACATGGGAATGGTTTTCATTCTGATCGGCATTGCGCTTTTGCTGGGATCGCTCAGCCCCTATATAATTATCCCGATCTTTGCGCTCCTTATGGACAGTACTTTTATTTCTGCAGAAGAGAGCATGCTGGACACAAGGTTTGGCGATGAATGGAGAGCATACAAGTCGTCAGTCAGGCGCTGGTTATAACAGCGCTGACTTAATTCTGTTAAACAACGAGGCTGGATATAATGACAACCCGACATGAATATATCGAAAAACTCAAGGACAAACTGGATGAGTGGGATGCAGATATTGATGTACTGGAAGAGAAGGCGGAACATGCAAAGGCAGACCTGAAGTTTGAGTATGAGGACCAGCTGTCAACCCTGCGCCGCAAGCGTGATGATGCAAAACTTAAGCTTGCTGAATTAAAGGATGCGAGCGAAGGCGCATGGGAAGATCTCAAACAGGGCGCAGATGAGGCCTGGTACAGCCTGAAGGAGTCCATTGAAAAAGCACTGTCGCATTTTAAATAAAATGGTTCCCGACAGGCCGTGTTATACACTGCCTGTGGTCATCCGGATACTGCCGGCATGAAACTGCAAGCTGTTTATGGTAATATTGCCGCCCAACCTGTTTAGACGTAAGAAAAGGGTCCGGATTAAGGACTTGATATGCAGTGAAGATTCCGGCAGTCAAACCAGAATTTTTACCCGTTAAAATACTGTCATAGCGAGTAACTTATCGTTCACTTGCTATTGCCTCTTCATTCCATGAAGCCAGGCCCTTTCTGGTAAATCCGTCCAGGCATTTCGATCAGCAATAAACTCCGGGCTTTTGATGAACCTAACTGCATACTTTCCATTCCTTAACTGGTTTAGACTGGTCACAAGAGAATCAGTCAAGGCCGATCTTTTTGCCGGCCTGACCGGTGCAGTTATAGTACTGCCACAGGGCGTCGCCTTTGCAACCATAGCCGGCCTTCCGCCTGAATACGGCCTTTATACTGCAATGGTTACACCCATCATTGCCGCACTCTTCGGCTCCTCATATCACCTGGTATCCGGCCCTACGACTGCAATCTCGATAGTTGTATTCAGTTCTATCAGTCATCACGCCGAGGTTGGCTCACCCGAATTTGTCTCTCTGGCGCTAACACTTACTTTTCTTGCCGGCGCCTATCAGCTTGCTTTTGGTATTGCCAGGCTGGGCAGCCTGGTTAATTTTGTTTCACACACGGTAGTGATTGGCTTCACTGCCGGAGCAGCTATTCTGATCGCAACCAGCCAGATGAAACACATCCTTGGTGTTTACGTACCCAAGGGGGAATCATTTCTGCACACATGGGTAGATATTTTCAAAGAGCTTGGCGATATTAACTTTTTCCTCGTGATTATTGCTTTGGCCACACTGGCAACCTCGATCATTTTGAAACGTCTGCTCCCCAGGTCTCCCAACCTTCTGATTGGCATGATCATCGGCAGTATCATTGCCGTATTTTTCAAGAACTACACTGATGGTATTCAGCTGGTAGGCGAAATACCGGCACATTTGCCGCCACTGTCCTCACCGGATTTCACCTTTTCAACCATACAGACACTGGCACCTGAAGCTTTTGCTGTCGCATTGCTGGGCCTGATTGAGGCTGTTTCCATCAGTCGCGCGGTTGCCACAAAGTCCAATCAACGCATCAATTCCAATCAGGAATTTATTGGACAGGGTATATCGAACATATTCGGCAGTTTTTTCTCCAGCTATGCCGGTTCAGGCTCGTTCACACGTTCAGGCATCAATTATGCGTCCGGGGCAAAGACACCGCTGTCTGCAATCTTTGCCGCCCTGTTTTTGATGATCATCGTACTGCTGATTGCACCACTCACCGCTTATCTTCCTGTGGCGGCTATGGGCGGCGTAATTTTGCTGGTCGCATATAACCTTATCGATTTTCATCATATACGCAATATCCTGATGTTAAGCAAATCAGAATCTGCCATCCTGATCATCACCTTTCTTGCCACGCTATTTCTGGAGCTGGAGTTTGCCATCTATATCGGCGTGTTGTTGTCGCTGGTTTTCTTTTTATCCAAAACCTCGACACCGAACATACCCACATTGTCTATCGATAACATAGGAGACAGCGCCAGCAGAAAGCTGATAAACGTAATGAACAGGCCTGCGAAACAATGTCCTCAACTAAAAATTATCAGAATTGACATGTCAATTTACTTTGGCTCCATCAACCATATACAACACCGCATAGCGCAAATTGTAGACAGTGAAAAAATCTACCATATTCTGATTGTCTCCAGCGGCATTAATTTCATCGACCTGGCCGGTGGCGAAGCGCTTGTTGCAGAGAACAACCGCCTTAAAAAGCATAATGGCGGCTTATATTTTGTTGGTTTGAAGTCATCAGTGTACGAGTTCGCTGCCAAATCCTGCTTTATCAAAAATATTGGCAGTGATCATTTTTTCGACTCTAAAAGCAATGCAATCAACAGCATTTATAAGCGCCTCGATAAAAATGTTTGCTCAACATGTGATGCCAGGATCTTCAGAGAGTGTCAATAATCAGTCTTCCTGCATAACAGTGCATGGCATAACGAATACTTGACTTTGATATAATACAGTTACTGGATTTGCTATGAGCAAGATAACATATTTTGCATATGGATCGAACATGTCCTCGCTTCGCCTCAAGGCAAGAGTGCCGTCATCAAGCGTCATCAGCACGGCAGTATTGCATAAACATTCACTGGCATTTCATAAAGAAAGCTTTGATGGCTCCAGCAAATGTCACATTGAATATACGCAATTACAGGAAGATATTGTCCATGGTGTAGTTTATCGAATAGCCCTATCAGAAAAGCCTTACCTGGATGAAATTGAAGGACTGGGCAATGGTTATGAAGAAAAACAGGTGCCGGTTATTATGCCTTCCGGTGACATTGTCATTGCATATACATATTATGCAACACATATAAACACTTTATTGGAACCGTATCACTGGTACAAGGAACATGTAATAAGAGGGGCTCTGGAGCACGGCTTACCCGGACATTACATAGATAGAATCGAATCAGTTATTTCGGTTCCAGACCCCGATCCGGAGAACCACACCAGGGAACTGGCCATCTATTCCTGATCAATACAGAAAGCTTCTTTTCAGGTGCTGCTGCTGTGTAATCGTGGCGGCTATTTCCTCGACTGATACATGACTGGTATCAATATATTCAATTCCTTCCTGATCATACAGCGCCCTGATTGCCCTGACTTCTTTCTGGCATTGTGCGAGCGAGGCATATTCACTGCCAGGCCGGCGCAGCTCACGAATACTGCGCAGTCGATCCGGGCTGATAATAAGACCAAAAAGCTTATTGCGATAAGGCTCGAGTACTGAAGGCAGTTTATTATGCTCCAGGTCAACATCTGTTAATGGATAATTGGCTGCGCGGATGCCGTACTGCAATCCAAGGTAAAGACAAGTGGGTGTCTTACCGCTGCGGGAAGCCCCGATAAGGATAATCTCGGCACTGTTAAAATGTTTCGTCGTAATGCCGTCATCGTTGTGAAGCGCATAGTTAACAGCTTCGATGCGTGACATATACACTGCCTCATTGCTGATTCCATGCGACAGGCCTGACGTGTGTGTTGACTGCAAACCCAGCTCCTGCTCAAGTGGCATAATAAACGCATCGAAGAAATCCACGATATGTGCATTACATTCAGCAATGATTGGCTTGAACCTGTCATCTACCATAGTGCTGAAAACGATCGGGCGCAGTCCACTCCTGTCACCTGCCTTCGCTATTTCGCTGACAGCCATAATCGCCTTGTCCTCTGACGTAATAAACGGCAATGAATACTGTTCAAACTTGACAGAGCTGAACTGTGTCAGCAATGCGTGGCCGAGCGTTTCCGACGTGATCCCGGTCCTGTCTGAAATAAAAAACACCGGTCGCTTTGGCTGATCTTTGTTCAAGCCACTAGCTTCCGGCCAGGTGGAGCCAGGTATCAACGACAGTATCGGGGTTCAGCGACATACTGCCGATCTTTTGCTCGAACAACCATTCGGCGAAATCAGGGTAGTCTGAAGGTCCCTGGCCGCAAATACCGATGTACTTACCCTTTGCATGACAGGCATCGATAGCCATTGACAACAGCTTCTTCACCGCGGGGTTACGCTCATCAAACAGGTGGGCCACCAGCGCAGAATCACGGTCGAGGCCGAGGGTGAGCTGGGTCATATCATTCGACCCGATCGAGAAGCCGTCAAAATATTCAAGAAACTCGTTCGCCAGTACGGCATTTGACGGAATTTCGCACATCATAATGACACGCAAGCTGTTGTTACCGCGCTTCAGACCATTAACCGCAAGCAGTTCAGTAACCTGCTCTGCCTCTTCCAGCGTTCGGCAAAATGGCACCATGATCTCGATATTGGTCAGCCCCATATCATCACGTACTTTTTTCAGTGCCCGGCATTCGAGTTCAAAGCAATCACGGAAATCGTCCGAAAGATAACGTGATGTGCCACGTAAGCCAATCATCGGGTTTTCTTCATCAGGTTCATACTGTGAACCGCCGACAAGATTGGCATATTCATTGGACTTGAAATCGGACAGTCTGACAATGACAGGATTGGGCATGAAAGCAGCACCCAGCATGGCGATGCCTTCAACCAGTTTTTCTACATAAAAACTCACCGGATCGGGGTAACCAGCCATGCGCTTATTGATGGCAGACTTGATATCGTATGATTGCTGGTCATACTGCATCAGTGCTTGCGGATGCACACCAATCGTATTGTTGATAACGAATTCAAGGCGTGCCAGGCCAACACCGGCATTGGGTATGCGCGCAAAAGCAAATGCCCGGTTAGGGTTGCCCACATTCATCATGATTTTGGTCGGCAGTGGCGGCATCTCACCGATATCGGTACGGATGACCTCAAAATCGAGAAGGTCCTGATAAATATTACCGGTATCGCCTTCGGCACAGGATACGGTAACTTTTTCCCCGTCATTGATCAGTTCCGTGGCATTGCCACAGCCAACGACCGCGGGTATACCCAGTTCCCGCGCAATGATCGCAGCATGGCAGGTGCGTCCGCCGCGATTGGTTACAATGGCCGATGCGCGTTTCATGATTGGTTCCCAATCGGGGTCGGTCATGTCAGTAACGAGTACATCGCCCTGTTGTACACGTGACATCTCGGATGGGTCGGCAATCATACGGGCAACACCTGCACCGATACGCTGGCCGATGGCACGGCCCTCGGCCAGTAAATTGCCCTTCTGCTTGAGCACATAGCGCTCCATCACCGTATCACTGGCTCGACTTTCCACTGTCTCGGGGCGTGCCTGCACGATATATACCTTGTTATCAACGCCGTCGAGGGCCCATTCAATATCCATCGGGCGGCTGTAATGGTCTTCAATCGCCACCGCCTGTTTTGCAAGCTCTTCGATCTGGTCATCAGTGATACAGAATTGTTGCTGTTCATCCTCGCTGACTTCGACCGTCTGAACAGTACGACCGTGATCCGTGTTATCCGTATAGATCATCTTTATCAGCTTGCTGCCCAGGCCGCGTTTCAGTATCGCCGGGCGCTTTTCCCTGAGTGCCGGCTTGTAGACATAAAACTCATCGGGATTGACTGCACCCTGCACCACCGTTTCACCGAGACCATAGGCACCGGTGATAAACACGGCATTGCGGTATCCTGACTCGGTATCAAGAGTAAACATGACACCACTGGCGCCGATGTCACTACGTACCATGCGCTGAATACCTGCAGACAGTGCTACCTTGCTGTGGTCAAAATTCTGATGCACGCGGTAGGCTATGGCACGGTCATTGTACAGAGAGGCAAACACGTGCTTGATGGCAAAAATAACATTGTCCAGACCACGTACGTTGAGAAAAGTCTCCTGTTGCCCTGCAAAGGATGCATCCGGAAGATCTTCGGCTGTGGCGGAGGACCTGACAGCTACGGCAATTTCGCTACCACCCTCGGCTTCCAGTTTTTTCCAGGCTTCGGTAATCGCATTGCGCAGCTCATCCGGAAAAGGGGTATCAATGACCGATGCACGGATTTCTGACCCCGCCTCAGCCAATGCAACAACATCGTTAACATCAAGCGCGGCCAGTTTTGCATTGATTCGCTCGGCAAGACCTTCATGCTGCAGAAACCGGCGGTAGGCTTCTGCGGTCGTAGCAAAGCCTCCGGGCACACTCACACCCAGCTCCGAGAGCTTGCTGATCATTTCTCCCAGTGACGCATTCTTGCCACCAACACGGCCTACATCGTCCATACCTAGCTTATCCAGCCAGATTACCTGCTCATTCATTGTCACAATACCTCGGGTCGGCGAAATTAAGTCTTATTAATACCTGGCAGCCTGAATAAATGACTGTGTATTGTTTACAGATGGATAACTTATCACAATATACCCCAAACAAAGGCGTGCTTGCACCCGTACTGTTTACCGGGCTGTGACCGATTGATCTGATTATGGTTTTTCATCATTGATATACTTTGCAGCCGAAAGCCACACTGCATTTTTACAAACAGATGTTTACCGGAGCATACTATGTTCGAATGGATCACCAGCTCGGAAGCATGGGTGGCACTGGCCACCCTGACCGCTCTCGAAATCGTCCTCGGCATCGATAATATTATCTTTATCTCAATCCTGGTTGGACGCCTTCCGCAAAAGCAACGTGAATTCGCCAGGCGACTGGGCATTGGTCTTGCAATGGTTACCCGGCTGGCATTACTGTTTTCGATTGCATGGGTGATGGGACTGAAAGAGCCCTGGTTCACTCTATTTTCTAATGAGATTTCAGGGCGGGATATTATCCTGATAAGCGGTGGTCTGTTCCTGCTGGCCAAATCTACCCATGAAATTCATAACAACCTGGAAGGCGCTTCTGACAGCGAAAGCAATACGTCGGTTGCCGCAGCAACGATTGGGCCAATACTGGTGCAGATAACCGTGCTTGATATCGTATTTTCACTTGACTCGGTTATTACCGCCGTCGGGCTGGTTGAGCACGTCTCCATCATGGCTATCGCAATTATCATGGCCGTCGGTATCATGCTACTAGCGGCAAAGCCGATCGGTGACTTTGTTGACACTCACCCAACCATCAAGATCCTGGCGCTTGCCTTTCTTATCCTGGTTGGTGTCACGCTTATGGTTGAAGGTTTTGATGTGCACGTACCCAAAGGCTACATCTATTTTGCGATGGCGTTTTCGGTTGCAGTGGAGATGCTGAATATCCGTATGCGCAAGAAGCTGGAACCGGTAAAACTGCACAAAAGGCTGTAATGAACCAGCGGCTGATAGCGATGCGTAACCTGCTTTTCGTGTTGGCGATCTTTGTCGCAATACCCGCTTTGGCAGATGACGCCATTACCTGGACAAGCAAAAACGAGAATGACGAGACGAAGGTCCACCTGTACTTCTTCTGGTCACAAAGCTGCCCGCATTGTCGCAAAGCACTGCCTTTCATCGATAGCATCAGCCGGGATTATCCGTGGTTTGAAATCCATTCTGCCGAAGTCAGTCAAAACAGAAAGAACCTGGAACACTATATCGAGATGGCGGCATCGCTCGAGCAGGAAGCCAGCTCGGTACCCGCGTTTTTTATCTGTGGAAAAATGGTAACGGGTTATGACTCGCCACAGGGAACAGGACAAGCAATACTTGATCTCGCAAATCGATGCAGGCATTCGCCTGCCACAGCATTCACCGCCATTGATGAACATGTGCTGCATTTACCTTTTTTAGGAACAATTGACCCGGAGGATAATTCCCTGCCCGTCTTCACTATGATCATTGCGGGCATGGATTCATTTAACCCTTGTGCTTTTTTCGTATTGTTGTTTCTTCTCAGTCTTATGGCGCATGCGCGCAGCCGTGCCCGCATGCTGATCACAGGTATAACTTTTGTCAGTATATCTGCCTTGATTTACTTCCTGTTCATGGCGGCCTGGCTGAACCTGTTCATGATGATTGGAGCAATACCGGTCATAACTATCATAGCCGGCATGGTTGCGGTAATCATTGGCGCGATAAACATCAAGGATTACTTTATATTCAGGCAAGGTCCTTCACTTTCCATCCCCGAGTCTGCCAAACCAACATTGTTCCATCACATGCGTGATTTGCTCAAGGCGAACAGTATAACCACGGTGTTACTGGGAACGTCCATACTGGCTATCGCTGCCAATAGCTATGAGTTACTTTGTACCGCTGGCTTCCCGATGGTATATACCCGCCTGCTTACCCTGAATGAACTCGGTAATTTTCAGTATTATGCATACCTGGTCTTATATAACCTTATCTATGTTCTTCCCTTGTTAGTCATTGTCGTTATATTCTCCTTTACCCTGGGCGCACATAAACTCAGTGAGCAACAGGGACGCTTTCTGAAACTGCTGTCCGGCTCGATGATGCTCGGCCTTGGCCTGGTAATGCTGTTCAAGCCAGGCGCGCTGGTATCTTCAATCTGGCCCGGGTTTATATTGCTGTTATCAGCAATGACAATTGCCATAGCGACCCACTTGCTTTCAAAAAAACATTGACCGGTCGCCATAATGATTTACGGTTGAAAAAAACGCCTGTATCATGCGTTGTATGAAAGATAGAGCTGCCTGCTCAAGGCGCCCAGGCCTGCAAGCAGGACCGTCCAGCTGACCAGGGTCCCCGCTATCGGGATCAGGTTAATCAGCGCCAGCACAAGCAGTGCAGCTGAAAGTGCCAGGGCACGTCTGCTTTTGCTGACATCGGTTTTACCCATCTTATCCAGTACCCTGCTGGCAACAAACAGGGCGCCGGCAAAATAGCCTGTAAGCAGCATAACAAGATAAATCAGCAACAGGATCAGAGCCAGGAGTGTACCAATCAAGGTCGAAAACAGTATCGTCACCAGCACCGGCACTGCAGCGAATACAGCCAGACCCAGGCCCAGTGATATCCAAGGCTCATGCTGCAGTGTCTGGCTGATGCGCATGGAGAATGAGGGAAACAGTAAATACAGAGCTACTGCAGAAATGATTATACTCAGCAACAAAGCCAGGCCCGCCAGTAATGCACCGGCCATTACAGGCTTCATATCAACATCGACAGGGGTAAAAACTACTTCGCCATCTATACGCACACCGTTTACGATGACTGCTTCGCGAGAACTTTTATAATGCAGGTGACCGGTAATCACCGCGGATTTTTCAATCACTATCTGCTCAGCCC
>JASFVM010000352.1:0-3126 GCA_050049835.1 Gammaproteobacteria bacterium | reverse complement strand
CAGGCGCGTTGATGCCGACCAGCGCACGGGTAAAGACCTTTGCCAGGCGCATTAGTGCAGGGACGAGGAGTGAGGGCCGAGGGGCGAGGTAAATAGAATTGACTTCCTGTCAATGGGTGGCATGTCGAGCTCCTTGCTATGACGTTTTCATTGGATGTTTTCAGAATATTAATGAATTGAAAGCGTGAAAGCCAGTTTGATTAGTTCCAGAAATTGCTAAAAAATTATATATGTTTATTGAGTATATCCCTCTCGCCAAGGCGCGAAGAACGCCAGGAAATAAAATGTAATTCATTAAAGATAAATTAATCACATCTTTGCGCCCTTGGCGCCTTGGCGAGAGAATTTATTTATTCTTTTGCTCGAGCTCATCAAGCAGCTTTTCCAGTTTCTCCAGTTTATCGCGTGTGCGTTGCAGCAGTGCGGTTTGCACATCGAACTCTTCACGTGTAACCAGGTTCATTTTCGACAGTGCATTCTGTAGCAGGGTATGGATACTGGACTCCAGATCATCCTGCATTTGCTGCACGTTTTCGGGCAACAACGAGGTGATTTTTCTGGCCAGGTCATTCAATGCATCGCGATTAGCCATGTCTGTAACTGCCCCGAACAAGTTGGATTTAAGTGTTTCTATCTTACCCCAATTAAAGCGCACCTGTTTAGCGCACCATAATATCTCAAGCGCACTATTATAGTGCAATCGTATTTATTAAAAAATACTAATATACAAAGAAAAATTCCATAAGTGTTTGATAATAAAGTAACTAGCAAAGTTGGCACGATGGCTGCTATTAGCTTGTTACAGTTTTATGAACTGAACCTACTGTTAACAACTTGGAGTCGATAAATGACGAATTTTACAACTATTAAAGCTATTTCTTTGGGGGCTGCGGTTGCGGCAGCAATGACTAGCGGTGTTGCTTCAGCCGAGCTGACTGGTAACGCGGCAATTACCAACAACTATATCTGGCGCGGTGTCACCCAGACAACTGACCAGGCAGCCGGACAGGGTGGACTGGATTACAGCATCGGCGGTTTCTATGCCGGTACCTGGTTATCCAATGTTGATTTCTCAGGTCTGGGCGATGGTTACGAAATGGACGTTTATGCCGGTTTTGGTGGTGAGGCTGGTGGCCTCGGTTATGACCTGGGTGTAATTACCTATCAGTATCCAGTAACGCCAAACTTTAACTTTACTGAAGTATATGCATCAGGAACGTTGAGTGTGGTCACTGTTGGTATTGCCTATACCGTTGATGCTGCTTCCGGTAATGATGGTGGCGTGTTCGATAAGGGCGATATGTATGTGAATGGTTCACTCGATTTCGGTACAAAGGCGGGTGATATCAGCCTCTATGCAGGTTCCTATATGTATGACAATGATGGTGAGCCCGGTGTCGGTGATGTTGATTATATCCATTACGGCGCCAGCCTGGGTAAAGGTGATTTCACTTTTGCAGTCGACAAGAACGACATCGATGGTGGCAGTGCTGACAATGTTCGCTTCACTGTCGTGTGGGGCAAAGAGTTCGAGCTGTTGTAAGGGATAACCGATCGACATTAACCCTTTAACCGAATTGTCCGCCCCGCCGTTTCAAGGGGCGGGCAGATTCCAAGGAGTGCAAATCATATGAAACTGATTACTGCAATTATCAAACCTTTCAAGCTCGACGATGTTCGTGAAGCGCTGTCTGAAATTGGCGTGCAGGGCATCACCGTGACCGAAGTGAAAGGTTTCGGCCGACAGAAAGGCCACACTGAACTCTACCGCGGCGCGGAATATGTAGTTGATTTTCTGCCCAAGGTGAAACTGGAAGTTGCTGTTGGAGCTGATATGGCTGAAAAAGTCATTGATGCAATCCGCAATGCCGCCAACACAGGCAAGATTGGCGATGGCAAGATTTTCGTCTCTCCAGTTGAAGAAGTTATTCGAATCCGTACTGGTGAAACCGGCGCTGAAGCGTTGTAATCACCCTAACTGAATCTGGAGGATCTAATTGTGGATCAAGTACTAGAACTCAGCTACGCGCTGGATACATTTTATTTCTTAATTATGGGTGCCTTCGTGATGTGGATGGCCGCCGGTTTTGCCATGCTGGAAGCCGGCCTGGTGCAATCCAAGAACACCACGGAAATCCTGCTGAAAAACGTCGCGCTGTTTGCGATTGCCTGC
Organism: Gammaproteobacteria bacterium; assembly: GCA_050049835.1. Taxonomy (GTDB): domain Bacteria; phylum Pseudomonadota; class Gammaproteobacteria; order SZUA-229; family SZUA-229; genus JABDQW01. Next base: position 953 of record JASFVM010000352.1, on the reverse strand, counting down.
ACCATGTACATGGTCATGGGTTACAACATCATGTACCCGGGTGAAGCGGTCAACTCATGGTGGCCGGGTGTTTCATTCTTCCTTGGTGGTGACAATGCGACTGCAGATGTTATCGCTGGTGGTGAAGATGCACCTTACTACTCGGGCCTGTCAGACTTCTTCTTCCAGGTCGTGTTCGTCGCTACTGCGATGTCGATTGTTTCAGGTGCGGTTGCCGAACGAATGAAACTGTGGAGCTTCCTGATCTTCGCTGTTGTCATGACCGGTTTCATCTACCCGATGCAGGGTTACTGGAAGTGGGGCGGCGGTTTCCTTGATGCTGCCGGCTTCAGCGACTTCGCTGGATCAGGTGTGGTCCATCTGTGTGGTGCCACAGCTGCGCTGGCTGGTGTCATCCTGCTCGGCGCCCGCAAAGGCAAATACGGCAAAGACGGCAGTGTCCATCCGATTCCTGGCGCCAACCTGCCACTCGCTACCCTGGGTACATTCATCCTGTGGCTCGGCTGGTTCGGTTTCAACGGCGGTTCCGAGCTCAAGGTCTCCAACGTTGAAGAAGCCAATGCTGTTGCGATGGTCTTCGTCAACACCAATGCTGCGGCTGCCGGCGGTGTGATCGCTGCGCTGGTCGCTGCCAAGCTGCTGTTCGGCAAGGCTGACCTGTCGATGACCTTGAACGGTGCCCTGGCTGGCCTGGTGGCCATTACTGCTGAACCGCTGACACCGACCCCGGGTATCGCTACCCTGATCGGTATGGTCGGTGGTGTACTGGTTGTCTTCGCCATCGTCGGCATGGACAAGGTGAAAATCGACGATCCGGTCGGTGCCATTTCAGTACACGGCGTCGTAGGCATGTGGGGACTGCTGGCAGTACCGCTGACCAACAGTGATGCAGCTTTTGGCTCACAGCTCTACGGCCTGGGCGTTATCTTCGCATGGACCTTCATCGCAAGCTT
>JASFVM010000351.1:0-3127 GCA_050049835.1 Gammaproteobacteria bacterium | reverse complement strand
ACGTGTTTTTCTGTTCTGTTGAACGGCCACGGGATTCTCCTGTGTAAAATCTAAAAACTAACCCATTAAATCCTTCAATGCAGCAAACGGTTTATATGTGTCCTGCTGCACATCTTCATCTTTTGTATGCTTTTGCAGAAGCTCTGAGCATGCTTCTTCGTGCCGTGCAACGATAGGCAGCGATAGTAAGAGCTCATCTTCCACCAGGTCAGCCAGTGACACTTCGGTACTGTTGACAAGCAACGGTTCGAATTCCCCGGGCAATAATTCCGCCTCATCTTCACTGCTGACAAGACCAAACCGGAAGTCACTTGCAATTGTCCTGGTCAGCGCTTCCAGGCATCGTTCGCAGCGCAGAACCAGCTCTGCTTCTACATGACCATCCAGGCATTGTGTTCCAGCGCTGATGCCGAACTTCAATCGTACGGACACATCACCACGGGTATTACAAATTGCCTCTGCAAGACGCTCGAATCTGGACACCGGCCAGACACCCTCGAAACAAGCATTTCTCTCAACCTGCTTGAGAAAATCAACAGTTTCGGGCAGTTTCTTCTGCATAATCGACGGAGTTTAAATCAATCCTGGCCTTGTGTAAATATCCTTTACATTTCAACAAGTTCCGGCGCGGGTGCCGGCTGCTTACGTATATAGACCAATTCATTTAGAATTAGTGCCTTATGGAACTGGTGCTTGCTTCAACTTCCCCTTATCGCAAAGCCCTGCTGGAACGTCTGCAGGTCGATTTTCTGTGTGATTCACCGGATACTGATGAATCCGCGCTGGAAGGTGAGTCCGTGATGGATATGGTTGTAAGACTGGCACAACGCAAGGCCGAAGCCGTGGCAAATAAATACCCGCAGGCCCTGATCATCGGCGCTGACCAGAGCGCTGTGCTTGACGGCGAAATCCTGACCAAATCCGGCAACTTTGACAAAGCGGTCAAACAGCTGCAGAAAGCCGCGGGAAAACGCGTCGTTTTTCAGACCGGCCTGTGCCTGCTTAACACCGCGACCGGCAATATTCAGACAGCCTGTGTACCCTACACCGTCGTCTTCAAGCCGCTGACACAGGCAATGATCGAAAACTACCTGAACAGGGAGCAGCCCTATAATTGCGCAGGCAGCTTCAGATCTGAAGGTCTGGGCATAGCGTTGTTTGAGAAATTCGAGGGCGAAGACCCCAATGCACTGATCGGCTTACCGTTGATTAAACTGATCAGCATGCTGGAGAATGAGGGGTTCAGTGTTCTTTGACAGTATATGTTGATGTCACGGTATAAATTGCGATTCGATGTTTAGCCGCCAATAACGCAAAAAGCGCTAATGAATGCGGCTTATTTCATTGAAGATAAAGGCAAAAACTTTGGCGTACTTTGCGTGTTTAGCGGCTATAACAAAAATGTCTTCAGCACGACACTATCTTTAATCTGACTTACAGTGATACAAAAGACCTTCCATGGTCACGCAGGAGTCCCTTCGACATAATGAAAAACTAGAATACGTACTGACCCTGCAGGAACAGTTCGTCTTCGTCGTTATTTTCTACACCTTCCAGGTTCTCACCCATACGGTATGACAGCTGGAACTTGATATCATGCTTCTTCAGGAACCAGTTGGCGCCTACTGAAGTACGGTTCCATGCAGTTGCGTAACCATCAGCATCCTGGGTCTGGTAACCGGCAACCAGTTCGATAGTGTCGCCGAACATATAACCGCCTTCGATAGCAGCATTGGTTAGCGTTGTATCACCGTTGGTGTAGATACCGTCGGTTATACCTGCTTCGGAAGTTTCTGCATCGAAGCTGTTGTACTCTGCATCGATGGAAGGCGCCACTGACTTCGATGCCGGTTACCGAGTCAACGTCACACTTGCCTGAGCCAGCCAGGCAGCCAGGAGTGTTAGTGTTGTTATCCTCATCATTACTCCAGCTGAATGCTGCAACGCCAATGGTTGCCTTCAATTCACGCTTGAAATCGCCCTGGGAGAATTTCAGATAACCGAACGGATGCCAGTCAACACGACCACCGACCATGAACCCGTCATTGAAATCATCATTGCGGTTTACCGGGGTATCAAAGTCCAGCTTGTCGTTATCAGGATCGATCGATGCAACGGTGGCTGAGGCACCATAAGTAATTTTCTTGCCGCCACTGTTACCTGTGAGGTGCAGACCGGTGTTACGATCAGGAGTACCGTAGTTGTGGTCACCGACAAAGGTACGTTCTACCAGTTGCTGTTTCTTGGAGGAGGTGAGGAACTCACGGGAGAACGGGAAGTTGGCATTACCGATGGAAAGCTTCATGTTGCTCCAGCCTTTGTACTGGAAATAGGCGTCCTTGATAGCCACTTCGTTTTCGCCTTCAGCCTTGCCAAGGTCGAACTGGATTTTGCCTTTCCAGTCCTTGTGCAGGCTGCCTTCGATAAACGGACGCAAACGTCTGAAAAACAGATCGTCCGTGGTTTCGCCGCCATCAGGCTTGCTCTGATAATACTGCAGCTGGACTCGACCACCGACTTTCAGATATTTATCACCATCCTTGTAGGTAATACCTCCCGCCTGACTGGCCAGTGGGAATACAATGGCTCCCGCTACCGCTAATGTGATCAAACTGAGTTTCTGGTTTTGCATGTATAGGCTCCTGCAAATTGTTATAAAGTTGACGACGGGAGCTTATGCAGTAATTGTTACGTGACGGCTACAGAGTTATTACATGATCACTACGATGGTTTTACGAAAATATTAACCCTGCCTGATACATGGATATGCCTGCCTGCAGCTGTCATACCGTATTGGTGAAAATCTGGATGGTGTAGAAAATACTGACGAAGACGAAGTGTTCCTGCAGGGCCAGTACGTATACTGGCTTTTCATCATGTCGAAGGGACTCCTGCATGACCACGGAAGATCATTTTTTAAGTCCGCAAATGAACGCTAATAAACACAAATATTTAGCTATATGACAATAAGAAACAAATCGAACCTAGCGGCGATAAGGATTCAGGGAATACAGCTGTTCAACTGTGCGTGCTATAACATCATCTATTTAGATGCACGCACAGAAAGAATAGCTTTAGATAATTGCGTGTTTCGCAATCATTATTCGCGTTTATTAGCGTTCATTCG
>JASFVM010000349.1:0-3133 GCA_050049835.1 Gammaproteobacteria bacterium | reverse complement strand
GTACTGAACAGCCAGCGGCCAATGCCGGTTGGCTTGTGGTCGTGATGCTCGTGATGTTCTTCTATTACAGCGCTCATAATTGCCCCTTGATAATCTCTATAATCTTTCTTCGAGAAATACTTGTTAGCGTACAGCCTTGATATTGGAAGGCTGCACCACATCGCCGGTGTCATTACCCCAGGCGTTGCGTTCATAGGTGATGACAGCAGCCAGATCGGCGTCGTTCATCTGTGGTCCATAGGCGGCCATTGCGGTGCCGGCCTTGCCGTGAACGACGATATCAATGTGCGCCGCTATGTCACCGGTTGCGATGGCACTGCCTTTGAGGGCAGGGAACACCGGCGGCAGACCTTCACCGTTGGCCTGGTGGCAGGCAGAACAGGTGGTGCTGTAGACCTTCTCACCGTGGCTCATCAGGTCAGCCTTGGTCCAGGTTTTGTCGGCGCTGGCTTCAGCTTCTGCAGCAGCGGCTTTCTGGCCCTGTACCCATGCCACATAATCTTCTTCCGACTTGGCCTCGACAACGATCGGCATAAAACCATGGTTCTTGCCGCACAGTTCTGCGCACTTGCCGCGATAGACACCGGGCTCGGGGACATTGATCCAGCTTTCATTGATATAACCGGGGATGGTGTCTTTTTTAACACCGAAATCCGGGACCCACCAGGAGTGAATAACATCATTGGAAGTGAACAGCAGGCGTATTTTCTTATTGACCGGAATCACAACCCTGTTGTCGACATCCGTCAGGTATTTATGATCCTTTTCAACACTGGGATTCGTTGACAGGTTGGCTGCATCCGGTGTTGCGATATTGCTGAAGAAACTGATGTCATCATCAAGATAATCATAATGCCATTTCCACTGATAACCGGTGACCTTGATGCTCATGTCATAGTTGGAAGTATCTTCCATCGCAAGCAGCACCTTGGTTGCCGGAATAGCCATCGCGATCAATATAAGGAAGGGAATGATTGTCCAGATGACTTCAATCGTTGTATTGTCGTGAAAAGTGGCTGGAACAGCACCTTTGGATTTGCGATGGTTGATCAATGAATAGATCATTGCGCCGAAAACGACGATGCCGATAACTACGCAAATCCACATGACCATGGTGTGGATTTCATAAGCGCCCTGGCTGAATGAAGTTACACCGGGGGCCATATTTAGCTGGTAGTCTGCCAATGACAGTCCACTCACCAGCATCAGACCGAAAAAACCGGCAACACGGATTGCTGCTCTCATGTTTGCTCCTGATTGGGTATGAATACTTGTTTTCGTATTATTTATTTGTTTTTTTAATGCCAGGGGCAGTGCGCAATGAACAGCTCAAAACACCTTAAACTGTGTGATAACACACAAAAATGCCACAAAGCACCGCGGCGTATCGTAATCGCAAAAAGTCATTATTACAAGTGAAAATGACAACAATTCCTATTATATTAAAATCTACTTATATACTTGTATATCATATAAATATAATATTCATCGTTGTCGACTAGTATGCATTTGCGGTTGCTGCCGGCAATGGGACAAGACGCTGCGCAGACCCTGAAGTGTATGTCAGATCACCCACCCGACAGAATGTCAGTGCAGTGCAATCAAGACAGAAATATTCGTTCGGCAGCAATACACAGGTGCTTACTCGCCAGGCTGGCAAGTTCGAATAGAAGGAATGAATTTAACCATCATCAGTCGCCAGAAACGATGAATAAAACCGTCTTTACGTACGCTGCGCCCCTCGCGAGATTAAATTTATCGTGTTTGCTCGCGATTGGAGAGGTCCCGGACTCCGCGTTGCTGCATCCGGGCAACTAGTGCAGTGGCTTGCGGTGAGGCGCAAGTGAAAAGGAAGGGCGTATGTAATCTGGATGAAATGCAGTGAAATCCGGGTTTGTTCTGCAGCTTGTCGCAGCCTGGATGTCGCGCAGTGTAATCCGGTACAAGGCGTGTTTATTTTTCGATAACCTGCTCATCCGTGCTGTCGAGCAGGGGTGCAGCATCGAGATCACTGGCGTTCATCATGCTGGCTACACGCTGCAGCGAAGAGAGGATCAGCGCCTGTTCCCCGTCCTCGAGACGATTGAAGGCATTGATAAATGACTCCTGCATCAATGTCGGCGCTTTTTCCAGTGCCTTGCCACCTTGCTCAGTCAGACTCACCATGACCTTGCGCTTGTCATCAGTACTGCGTTCGCGCCTGAGCAGCCCCTTGCGCTCCAGCCGATCTATTATCGATGTCACCGTTGCCTGGCTCAGACTCACCTTGCGTGCAATCACCCCGGCGGTGATTTCGCCGGAGCTGCCGATGAGTTGCATCACCAGTAACTGGGGGCCGGTCAGACCCGATTTACGTTCGAGGCACTTGGAATGCAGATCAATTGCGCGGATAATCTGACGCAGGGACACCAGAACCTGATCATAGGTTTCCATCAGGTGAGTTTGCTCTTGTGGCGTGGCGGTGAATGATTTAACCAGTTCCTGAGCCCGGTAGTGCCAGGTTTTTGCTGCATGAACCAAATTTGTCCCCAAACTCTTAGTGTGCTAATATTTCGTGCCCTAAATATTTCACAATTTGAACAAAATGTCCACTGACAATGACGACGGAATCCTGTTAAGGATGCCTGTAACCGACGACGGTTACCAAATTCACCGGTTAATAGCCGAGAGCCCACCTCTGGACGTTAATTCTGTCTATTGCTACTACCTGCTGTGCGATCATTTCAGGGAAACCTGCGTTGTCGCCGAACACGACAACAAGGTAGCCGGCTTCCTGTCTGCCTACCGCATCCCGAAACGGGATAACACGCTTTTTGTCTGGCAGGTTGTGGTCAGCAGAGAATTGCGCGGCCATCATATTGCATCGCGCATGCTCGATGAAGTGCTGTCACGATTCGACGGCGATAGCGTCGCTTATGTAGAATCCACGGTAAACCCAAGTAACACGCCTTCACGAGGCCTGTTTGAACGACTCGCCAGACAGCGGGGCACACTGCTCGAAGACAGCACCTTTCTCGAAGCCTCGGCATTCGGCTCGGAAAGTGAACATGAAAGCGAAATCCTGTTGCGGATACCGCTCTACACTGAATAATCAATATCAGGAGAATACATAAAAATGCGTATATTCGAACAA
>JASFVM010000348.1:0-3141 GCA_050049835.1 Gammaproteobacteria bacterium | reverse complement strand
ATTTTAGGTGGCTTGGACCTTACCCGCAAGCCAAGCCGTCCAATTGTGCACAATCAATTGTTCACGCGGCAGCAACAGGCATGAGCACATCCAGCGAAATATTCTCTCTGCGCGCCAGCTTGTGCAGGTCACGGCGCGAAATACAGACTTCAAGGAGGTAGTGCCCGCTATGATCGATTGACTCATGGCGAACCGCACCGAGTTCGAATAACAATGCTCGCAAGCGCGCCTGCGCCGGTAACAGTGTTATCTGTCCGGCAACCATTTCCTTTTTGAAGAACCTGGCGAGTTCGTCGCCTAGCAGATCGAGCCCTTCGCCGGTCTGCGCTGATAGCCATATTCGTCTGGCCTGGCCCTCTGCATCATAATCAACGCGGGGCTCAATGCCATTGATGTCGATCTTGTTCATGATCTGTATGCGCTGGATTTTTTCCGCCTGGATCTGCTCAAGCACTGATTCGACTTCTGCTATCTGTGCATCCCGGTTTTCATCCGCAGCATCGATCACGTGTAACAACAAATGTGCTTCCGAGGTCTCCTGCAATGTTGAGCGAAAAGCTTCGACAAGGTCATGCGGCAGGTGGCGAATAAAGCCGACTGTGTCTGCGAGAATAATCTCGACATCATTGTCGATCTGTACTTTACGCAAGGTCGGGTCGAGGGTAGCGAACAACTGATCCTGCACATACACCGCAGCATCGGTGATGATATTAAACAGGGTCGATTTGCCGGCGTTGGTATAACCAACCAGTGATACCGTCGGAATCTCCGCCTTGCGGCGCGACTGTCTGCCCTGCTCCCGCTGCTTGCGGACTTTCTCGAGGCGCTTGTTGATTTGCTTGATCCGCTGGCCGAGAAGGCGGCGGTCAGTCTCCAGCTGGGTCTCACCCGGCCCTCTCAGCCCGATACCCCCTTTTTGGCGCTCGAGGTGAGTCCAGCCCCTGACCAGTCGGGTGGACAGGTGCTTGAGCTGGGCAAGCTCGACCTGCAGTTTACCTTCAAAGGAGCGTGCACGCTGGGCAAAGATATCGAGGATCAGACCGGTTCGGTCCAGTACCCGGCACTGCACTAATGCCTCCAGGTTGCGTTCCTGTGAAGGCGACAATGAGTGATTGAACAGAACCAGGTCTGCTTTATGTTCGGCAACCAGTTGTTTGATTTCTGACGCCTTGCCTTTGCCGATGAAATACCTGGGATCCGGTGTGTGGCGACTGCTGGTGGCGGTATCGAGAATTTCTGCACCGGCCGAGGTAACCAGTTCAACGAACTCGGACAGGTCCTCACGTCTGTCTTCATCATGGGTGTCCATGTGGACCAGAATGGCGCGGTTGCCGAGCTCGGCTCGATCAAACAAAGGTAAACACCTCAGTTCGATTCGAGATTTTGACCGCAATGGATAATGTTTTTTCTATCAACAACTTGTAGCGAATTCTTCAAACAGTATTTAGTTTATATAAATAAAAACGGCCGCTTAGAGCGACCGTTTAAATTAACTCACACAAGCCTATTATACCTGATGTGGTTTTTTAATTTCCATTGGATCCGTTACCGTTTCCTCCCCCCTGGGTGTCACTCCATTTGACCTGGCGTGATGGTACAACCGTTGAAATGGCATGCTTGTAGACCATCTGCGTGACCGTGTTTTTCAGCAACACCGCGAACTGGTCAAATGACTCTATCTGGCCTTGCAGTTTGATGCCATTTACCAGGTAAATCGCGACCGGTACACGTTCTCTTCTTAACGCATTTAGATAAGGGTCTTGTAGGTGGTGCCCTTTTGACATTATCCCGCTCCCCGTAATTATTTTTATGTGGGTCAGTACAACGGTTACTCAGTGTTTACCTTACACTAAAGCCCCGCACACAAACAGTATCATAGTAAATTTCCAAGATTTTTCAGCAGATTCAGTAATTTGACCGATCCGGGCTCGATAAAATTACAATCCGGCTCTTTTCGCAGCCATGTCATCTGGCGTTTTGCCAGCTGTGCCGTCGCGATTATGGCTTTTTCCCGCATGGTTTTGAAATCGTATTCTCCGCCGAGCATAGCCCAGACCTGACGATATCCAACCGCACGAATTGCAGGTAGTTCAGAGTGCAGATCCTTACGCTGATACAGCCTTTTAACCTCTTCTATCAAGCCCTGATCAATCATTGCATCAAGCCGTTGCGCGATTGCCTTGCGCAATTCGACACGGTCAGATGGCATCAGCGCAATTTTCACGCGGCGATATGCAAGCCGCCGGCTGCTCTGATCGCGCCAAAAATCGGTGAGCGTTTTTCCCGATATTTCAAAAACTTCCAGCGCCCTTTGAATCCTCTGTGGATCATTAGGATGGATGCGCTGCGCTGACAACGGATCAATCTTTGCCAGCCGTTGATGCATATACTCCCAGCCCCTGCTGCGGGCTTCTTCATCCAGTTTTTGACGGATGTCCCGGTCAGCAGCAGGCAGTTCGGCTATCCCCTGTTGCAGCGCCCTGAAATAAAGCATGGTGCCGCCAGCCAGTAAAGGTATTCTGTCGGCAGCCGTGATCTGTGCCATTTCGGCGAGCGCATCATCGCGAAAGCGGCCTGCCGAGTAGGACTCCGCCGGGTCACAAATATCGATCAGGCGATGCGGTGATTCTGCCAGGGTTTGCGCGTCCGGTTTGGCACTGCCGATATCCAGGCCCCGATACACCATCGCCGAGTCAACGCTGATGATATCCATTGGCAATTCAGCAGCCAGTGCCAGCGCCAGCTCGGTTTTCCCGGTGGCGGTCGCGCCCATGATGAAAACCGCGAACGGATCGTCTGGCGCAGTGCCTTGCTGGACAACTAGAGACATGATGTTATTTAAACCGCAGAGGCGCGGAGACGCAGAGTATATTTTTTATCAGCAACAGGAACACAGATAATTAAATTTGCCTGCTGTCCAGGGGACCAGGTTAATTGAGTTAAAGGCATTATTCGGTTCTCTGCGTCTCCGCGCCTCTGCGGTTAATATTTGCGGGCTTCAGCGGCCACGCATAAACAGTTTATCGAGCTCGTCGATTGACAGCTGTATCCAGGTAGGACGGCCATGATTGCACTGCCCGCTGCGTTCCGTCTGCTCCATATCCCTTAACAGCGCATTCATTTCCGGTAGCGTCAGCTTGC
>JASFVM010000347.1:0-3146 GCA_050049835.1 Gammaproteobacteria bacterium | reverse complement strand
TATCGCATTTCACGACATCCTTGAGAAACAGCCTGTACCCGACAACCAGGTTTACTATTTCTGGAAAGAGATCAAGCAATCGACCAATAGCGAAGAGTTTGTTAAAGATTACAACCAGACAGGCTTTGGTATCGGTATCATACGGGTCGAATAATCCGGCACAATCTTTCAATTCATATGTCATATGCACGTGCCGCACCAGCGCGTGAACATAACTCGCATAATAAATACAGGCTACCCTCAGCTATCAGGAACCGGCCGGAGAATTTTTCCTGATTGCCTTGATTTTAATCTGCTTAATAAACAAATGCTCTCCCTTGCCAAGCAATAACGCATTTTGCAGCTTTGCCTGAAATTTTAACGGCGTCATCGGTTCAAGCTTTACAACCTCATAGCCGCTGTCTTCAAACATTGCCGCAAATGTTTTTGGTGTGAACCAGCGTAAATGTGTGCGGTCCATAATACCGTCATCGGTCAGGTTCCATTCCCCTTTCAGGAGCATGCGAATAATCCTGTGATGACTGACATTGGGTGAACTGGCGAAAACGAGCGCACCTGGTTTCAGGTAAGGATGCAGTTTGCGCAGTATCTTCCACGGATCCACCAGGTGCTCCAGCACTTCACTTAGAATGAGCGTATCAAAGCTGTTGTCCTCCCATGGCAGTTCCATTCTCTCTACATCACCCGTTAACACTTCACTAATCTTCTCACCGGCTTTCAATGCTGCCGCTTCGTGAATCTCCACACCAATGTAAGTACCGCATTTATTCATCGCCAGCGCCAGTGCACCGGTATTGCCATTACTGCAACCGATCTCCAGAATTCTGGCTTCAGGGTCTTCAGGGAGCTCATCAATGAAGTCTTTCCTGGCTCCCTCGAAATAACTGGCATCCTTGATGCCGTATGCAGTTTCGTCTTTAGCCGCTCGGTCTTTAGTGGTCTTCATATGATTAATCGGTCAGGATTCTTTTCTCATACGCCACTCATTCAACCTTTTCTGTATAGAAAATACATGTTTTCTGTTATAGAGAAAATTTTTCAGACGAGATGACGAAACATAAAATATCGTGCATGTGGTTTGTATAAAACGCGGCGCAAAAAATCGCCGGTATTTTTCGATTAGCTGATATTTATTTTTATCAAATGTTGAAGTTGCATGTGATCCACTTGTTACCGGCGCCTGTGTACTGGCCCCACCCAGGTGCCACAGATGAAAATCAATGACATATGCTGAATAACCAAGCATGCTTGCAATCATACACAGATCGGTACCATACATATGAAAGCCTTCAAGGTCATGGGATGCGCTCAGGTTGGCCGACTTCCTGACCACAATAAAGTTTTCATCAAGACTGTATGCTTTCGCGGGAAACCTGCCGCGACGCAAATAATGTTTATCCTCACCGGTATACTCGGTCAAATGGTAGGCCTGTTGGCCTGGAACGGTACCGCCAGCATTACCCAGAAGGGCCCAGTCGCTATCAAGCATGGTTACTTCTTCTATAATCCTGTCAAGCCTGTCCTTGCCATCGTCATGTAGGATAAGGTCCTGATGGCACAGGATAATGTAGTCACCTTTTGCTTTTTGCAGAAACTGATTGACCCCTGCATAAGCATCATATTTATTCTCGGCAGTATTATCGATATACAAATACTCACATTCGGGCTCGGTAAACCCGGCGTCACGAAATGAGGCAAGCGCATCAATATATTGCGTTTTATCAGTCAGTAAAGTGCAAATCGAATATCTGGGATGAGGTAACTGCCTGATTAAATCTATTTCGGTAGCATTAATTTCGCTCATTCGCCAGACCTCAATACATCAGTTTGCATCAAGCTGTATCCTTTTTTCCTCGTCAGCCGACTCGCTAACAAGCCAGGCGAAAAACACCATAGCAAAAATCAGAAATACTGAAGTCCAGTTGTTCCTGATGAACGGCACCTCCGTTAATGATGCAACTGCAAATGCAAAATAGTGAATAAATACGAATCTCCAGGCTACGTTACTCTGCTTACGCTTCTTCAATGCCGCATACATAGGATAGAAAAGCATCAATAATGTCAGCGTGAACCCAATTACACCGGTATCACCGAGATATTCGAAATAGGCACTGTGCACATGGGTTGGTCTGCCTGTCTTCTCGGTATGGTCCATATAAACCAGTTGATTAAGCTTGCCCTGCTCAACATAATCATTCTGCAGTCTACCCATGTTACCTACACCATGGCCTAATAGCGGTTTTTCCTGCACGGCCAGCAGCACACCTCGCCATTGTTCCAGCCTGAACCCAATTGAAGTGAACGGGATTGGTTGCGACCTGTCGATGTTGAAATACACCACCGGCTCCTCGACAATACGCTCGAACCTGTCTTTTACATATTCGATGTTGGCGAGAAAATACAATACGGGTAACAGTATCACCAGTGCCGTCAGGTAATGCTTCAGTTTCAACGTTGCCAGGTAACTTGAAGTACTATTGGAGATAATAAATGTAGCGGCATACAAAACGATCAGGGATAGCCATGCGTTGCGTGTAACAGACACAAGTGCACCGAGAAATGCCAGCATGGCCCCGGCAATGCATAAACGCATAAATAACTTGTTATCCTTGAAATAATCTATCGCCAGAAAGCTCAATACGGACAGTAGCGCAGCAATATTTCCCTGGAATATATGCCCGTAGATACCTTCAGCGAATATCATACCGACGTCACCTTTATAATAACGCATGGCAAAATCGATTATCCCTGTTAACCCGATTATGATTGCGCCAAGCGGTATACCACGAAGCAGCCATCGCCAGATTCCAGGTATCTGCCGTATGTACAGGTATACTGGTATTGCAAGCAGTAACCTGACCTCGCCCGCAAAAAACCATCGGTTGGAAGCATAGGTCCAGCCTGCAAGGATATTCGAGGCGACAACCGTCAGCACATGAAGCAGCAGGATCGCGAGAAAGATTTTTTCTTCCTTCTTTAAATCAAAGCGGTACTGCCTGACCGCTGTCACAGAAAGCAGAAAAACAAGAATGTAGATGGAGGAGGCCCAATGCCTCAGAGTATTGATAAACAACGGGAACAACATGATCAACATTGCAACCAAAGTTGTCCGACTGGTAAATATTTCTTTAAAACTAAACATGTAT
>JASFVM010000072.1:0-9973 GCA_050049835.1 Gammaproteobacteria bacterium | reverse complement strand
AGCAAATCTTGATGCCTTCACACATGTACTTGATCGGGCCAGTTATCTGAACAATATCTACAATGCAGATCCGTTTGAAGCTTCAATCGTACTGGTGTTGCATGGTGATGAAATCCCGTTTTTTGCCGTTGATAATTACGCCAAATACAAAGGCTTGATGGAGCGGGCAAGAAGCCTGACGATTGCCGGACCTATTGAATTCAGAATGTGCCGGGTAGCGGCTGAAGGCCATGGCCTCAAACCTGAAGATATACACGGGTTTGTTAAAGTTGTGCCCATGGCGGACGCTGAGATTGTTCGATTACAGCAGGCAGAGGGCTATGCGTACATGCGTTAAAAATTACGTTTTGCTGGTCATCTGTATGTTCATCTGGTCGGCACCGGTGTATGCCGACAAGGCTGTTACTACACCTTATGGCGCTGTGAGCCTGCCATTTGAATTACATCAGGTCGAAGGTGCTCCGATCTATTACATTATCGGTTATTCGGGTGTACCCGACAGCATCAACGAAGGCCATACCTCGAATGCCGGTTTTGTTGTTACCGATGAAGGTGTCGTAGTATTCGACGCCCTTGGAACACCGGCACTGGGCTACCGTTTACTACAGCGAATTCGTGAAGTGACTGACAATCCGATTGAACGCATTATCATCAGTCACTATCATGCCGATCATATTTATGGCCTGCAGGCGTTCAAGGAACACGGCGGGAATCCACCTGTCTGGGCACAACAACTTGCACTCGGTTATGTCGGTGGCACAGCCGCCAGCCAGGGCGAAGACGCGCAGCGGCGTCTCGATCAGCGTCGTGAAGCGCTGTTCCCGTGGGTTGATGAAAACACCTATATTGTTCCTCCCGATCACACCTTCGAGCAAGATTTAACCTTTGAAGTTGGTGGTATAAGCTTTACCGTAAAGCACCTGGGTCCGGCACATGCACCGGCTGACAGCATCATGCTGGTGAATAATTATGATGTGCTTTTCAGTGGTGACGTAATTTACAAGGGTCGCATACCTTTTCTGGACAGCCCGGAAACAGATGTCAGGCACTGGCTTGAAGGTCTGGATTATCTGACCAGGCTGAAACCCCAACCGCGCTATGTCATTCCCGGACATGGTGCGCCTTCGGACAATGTCAAGGAAGCCATTGGCACTACTGCTGGATATATCAATTTTGTACGGGATGCCATGCGTCAAGCGGCGGACAATTTTATCCCGTTTGACGAAGCTTATGAATCAACAGACTGGTCGAAATACAAGGATATGCCGGCATTTGCAGACAGCAACCGCGGCAATGCCTATCGTATCTATCTTGAAATGGAAGCCGAAGCATTCGACTGATACTGGAACAATGCCTGATGAAACAATCAAGACAAGTCAGTTACACAAATGAAAAAGCTGCATAACCACCGTTACCCCGCCGGACTGGAGCGGGTGATTCTGAAAAAGATTCCGAAATACCTGGCTGCCGGCATTGTCATACCGGTGTTTATGTCGGTTTTTGTTCGCATACCTTCTATTACAGAAATTTTTGCAGATTCTGCAACAGAAATATCAAAGCTGCAGACAAGTATTGATATCCTCGGTATAGCGATATTCTTTATGATGCTATCGCTAGTGTTTACTGTCGCGATTGGATGCGTCATCGTTGTTCTGATGAAAGGCCCGGCTTACATTGCTGATGCCTATGACCTCGAAGATTCCGATAAACCCGACCTGGAAGACCCGAAGCAAAATTAGTTCAACAACAAGCGCTGGTTCAACAAGAAAATCAAGCAGCGGCAAATTCTCTTCGCTTGTACAGGTAAGCTGCAGCCATAGCGGGCAGGGTGATTATCTGAAATGAATATCTGTTGCAGGTTCCCCCTCGCACACAACACATGCACAGCGAACCGGTCGTTGTCATTTGATTCGACCATATCGCCAGTACGCCAGCGTCACCAGACCAAGTATGCCTGCTGCCGCCCAGCCGATAATGCCGTCATAGCCGCCAATGAGGAAGTTCATTGGTGCATCATGATCAACCTCAGTCAGTTCTCTCGCCAGTTTGATCATCAATACCCAACCCGCATGGATACCGATACAGAGAGCAATATTACCGGTTCTTTCGCGCACCAGGCCGAGTAACAGGCCGGCGAAAAACAGTGCAACAAGGCTGTCTGCGAAAACTGCAACATTCTGATATTGATACAAAGTGCCGGCTAGCATCTCGAAACCGCTGCTCCAGTCAATCTTTGGGGTCCCAACTGTGATTGGAGGACGGATGAAATGTAAAGCTGCATAGAACACGCTTGTCATGAGAAGTGTCGTCAACAAGCTGCTGTGACGTCGCATGTGGTACTGCATCGCACCGCGAAAAAAAGTCTCTTCGATGAATGCCACCAGTACGCCAGAAAATAACCCTGACAGCAGAGACGCGAGCAAATTACTGAACACTGAAACACCGGCTGATGGGACGCGAACGCCGAGAAGTACCAGAAGAATTGCATGGACACTCATGATCATCACCCCAATGACCAGACCTGTTGCAAAAATTCGCAGGAACTGTACATGGTGCAATGAGTAACCGAGCGCATTGCGATTGCTGATAGTCAGCAGCCTGAGGAAAGGCAGGAAACCCAGTATGGCAAGAATCATTGCCAGACGGTAGAACACCCGGTCCGGCCTGATCTCCCAGAGTGCGTTGACGAGCTGGAATGCCGGAAAAAAAAGCAGGGCAGACAGAACCAATGCGGCAATGAGGTAGATGATGAAAATCAACAGGGTTGTCATGGCATTAAATCATTGTTCACTGGCAGTGATTGTTTTCTGCTTGTGTTTCACTTGATTTCTGACAACAGAAGCCCGTTGGTAGCGGTGTCAGCTCGACTTGAAACAACAATCAGACATCAACGAAACATGCATCATGGTACTCATCGATTTCCAGTATTTAACTTACGTTTAATATTTTAATTTTTTCATGTTTCATACGGTTATACTATCAGTCAGTTGGCCAGATCTGAAAAAATTCTGACTGCCACCCCAATGATCAGCAGGCCATCGAAAAGCTGAATATATCAATCCTGTAACCATGGGTAATATGAATATGGAAATATCTGCACAACAGGAAGAGTGACTGCGACAAGCAACACAAGACTTCATAAAAGCAATGGAGATTCGCAGCACGATGAACGTGCGTGTAGTCAAACGCGTAACTGCCATT
The DNA here is from genome assembly GCA_050049835.1 of Gammaproteobacteria bacterium. Taxonomy (GTDB): domain Bacteria; phylum Pseudomonadota; class Gammaproteobacteria; order SZUA-229; family SZUA-229; genus JABDQW01. The sequence goes on along the minus strand of JASFVM010000072.1, from coordinate 6,772 downwards.
TTGCGAATCGGCATGGTTAGCTTTGGATTATTGACATCAATTCTCGTTTTAATGTTATTCGCATTCACGTCGAAGATGGACGAGATGATCGTTGCCCTGAATACCATGAGCGGTCAGTTTTCTTCTCTATCCAAAGATATGACCATTATGAAGACAACACTCTACAGCATGGAGAAAAATGTCTCGTACATGCCCGTAATTACCCGTGCGACCGGTGATATCCGCAATAATATGGGTGAGATGCGTACTGAAGTCGATGACATGAAAGACACCATCTCCATCCAGAATATAGAGGTTATGGGTATAACAAACCAGGTCAACAATATGACCTTGCAGATGCATTTGATTGATCCCGCAGTACAGCATATGGGAAGAGATGTATACCGGATGTCCGGACCCGCTCGAATGTATAATGTATTCAATCCATTCGATTAGCGATGAGCAAGCAGATTATTGACACAAACGGCGAAATATCTTCTGATGCATTTCAGATGTTTGCCGGCAGAATGACTGACTTTCGCAAGGAGATGGAATATTACAACAACATTGGCGCCAGTATCGCTGCTAAAACCCGCTTTATCATGCGAGCTGTCTTTATTACACTGATCGTATCTTCAGCGTACCTGGTGTTCATGATTATTCAGATGTCAAATAATATGACATCATGACGACACAACTCGAGGAGATGTACAGTAGTTTTGGAACAATGTCAGACGATATGCATGAAATCACTCAAACGGTTGACTCGATGAACAGCAGCATCTCCGGTATCCCGTTGATTGCTGATTCGATGATTCAGATCGACACGGATGTCAGCGCCATGAAAGGTTCAGTACATGCAATAAATCTGAATATTGCTGCTATTGACAATGACATGGTGAAAATCAATCTGAGCATGCGGGAAATGACCGGAAGACGCTCCAACATGAATCAGTCAGTTAATTCAATGAGTTATGGCGTAAATGAAATGGCATCACCGATTAACAGTGGCCCGATGTCGGGGTTCTGGCCGAAGTGGCTTTTCCGATTCTGCACCAGATCAGCTAACCAGCTGCAATAGTGATGTGATGAAACAAGCCGGCATTAAGCTCCGGCTAATTTCAATATTATATAGAATACTGTTATGGCGATTGCATGACAAAATTTCCGGGGAAAAAGTACCAGGCCGGCAAGATCCCGGGTTCGCCAAACGTTTATCAGATCCTTACCCGGATTGTACAATCTTTATGGATTGTCTGGATCTGCCGGACTTGCTGGCACCCAGATTCCATAAACACATTTCAGGATGGACGTCCCGCTTTTTACAAATGAGCCTGTTTTATAGCTCTTGTTATTAAAATAACAAACGGCTTCGCCTGGCTCTTCCTGACGCAAGACTTCAGTTTCCTCGTCGTTTTCTTCTGCAATGGGTGATGTTTTTAACTCTGGGTCAGGGGCACCAACATCTTCAGTTTGTTTGTAGTCAGACATCATGTTCTCTCTTTATCTCAATGCACATGCGAAAATTTGAACGTGATACAGATTAAGCTAATTAATACAATTCATCAATGATGATTCATCCTGATCCCGTTGCAGCTCATCCGTCATCTGAAATCTGAAGCCTGGAAAAGGGATGTATCAACTGACACAAGGTAGCTGCAAACCACACTATCATGGCCTGCAATTCAATAAATTTCTACTACAATTATCTCTGGGTGTTTCCCTGAAAATGTGAAAAAAGCACAATCAATATGGACATGTTTCAAAGCGTCAAAAAGATGGCGTACAGAGTCAAGCGATTTTCATGAACCGGGGATATCGTGGGAATTTCCACTGACTACTGACGGAGAAAAGCAATGTTGTATCTGGATCAAAAACTCAACAGAACCGCTGTAATGGCCGTTACAACGATCGCGACTGCTGCTTTGCTGGTGGCGACCGTACCCGGCATTAATGCAGTCGGGGTTCTGTTAGCTGTTGGACTTGTAAATATAGGTGTTTACTATGCTATGCCGGACAAGTACAGCAAGACTTACGCAGAGAAGTATCTGAATCGCTATCATTGAATAAAGAGGAGCGATCAGCTCCTGTTGACAATACAGGGCATTCATCCCGTCAGTCCCTGCGATAGAAACGCAAGGATGCCAGGCAAAGATCTGCGTGAAAATCCCGTCCAATAGCAACAAGGCCTATACGCTCAAGTTTATCCCTGCGGAAACTCCGTGTTGTCTTGTAGGCCTTCACATCACTGAAGGCAATGCGAACAGTTCGCCAGTCGGGTGTAGCCATAAACCCGGAACGGTAGGATTGCCACGGCAGCAAGAGACCCGAGGTTCGAAAGTGCACATTGTAATGCTCATTATTACCGGCTACCTCGAGCTCAATGCCATCATAAGCAGAAGCATCAAATCTTCCCTGGTCGGATAATGACAAGGCTATTTGTACGAAACCGCCGTTGTTGTCAGTGGATACAGCGCCCTGCATACGGATGCAGTTTCGGCCCTTCCATGTAGATAATGTCAGAGTGCCGGTGGATACACCACCCATCACCTGGTCTGTGACCAGTCGCCACTCGCTGCCCAGGTTTGAAACCGGACTGCTGCTTGACCGGTCATCTATGATTAAGTCTTTTGCCGGCACTGTGCTTATTACTCCGGGGCCAGATAACAGAACAAGTATAGCGACACTTTGTCTTACGCCCATCCCGTTTTCCAGCAATTATCATCTTTAAGCTCGCGCCAGTCCATTTTGTAGCTGTTGTGACTGATCACCGCTTCAAGTTCACACGCGATAATGACCTCATCTTCATCACGAATCAGCCTGGTTACGATAAAATGCCGCTCTTTGTGTTGCGGAAAGAGCGCGGTCCATTTCGACATCAGCAGTTTGCCGGGATTGATCCGATTCATGATATTTTGATCGACGTGTTATTTCCGTAGAACCTGTAGCTCAATAGTATCACCGAAATCAGTTATGATTGCCTGATGATCTACCGCAAACTTGGCAATACCGACATCGACGTCAGCGTGATTTGCCTTGGCACCATGACATGGGGCCAGCAAAACACGCGCGATGAAGCGTTCGAGCAAATGGACTATGCACTCTCGCGGGGTGTTAATTTCATCGACACTGCAGAACTTTATGCCATTCCACCCAAAGCGGACACATATGGCAGCACTGAAGAAATAATCGGCAGCTGGTTGCAGGCAAGGGGCAACCGCGAGCAGATTGTGCTGGCCAGCAAGGTTGCAGGGCCGGGCGCGGACTGGATACCCCATATTCGCAATGGCAAGACACGATTCAACCGCATTGACATTCCCTCGGCGCTGGATGCCAGCCTGCAGCGACTGCATACCGATTATCTCGATCTCTACCAGCTACACTGGCCGCAGCGTCAAACCAACTTCTTCGGCAAGCTGGGCTTCGAAACACCCACTGACGAACAGATGACGCCAATACTGGAGACCCTTGATGCGCTGGCCGAACAGGTTAAAGCCGGCAAGATTCGCTATGTCGGACTGTCCAATGAAACGCCCTGGGGCGTGATGCAGTTTCTGCATTACGCGGAACAGGCAGGCCTGCCACGTATTGTCAGCGTGCAAAATCCATACAGCTTGCTCAACCGCAGCTATGAAATCGGTCTCGCCGAGATTTCATGGCGGGAACAGGTTGGCCTGCTGGCTTATTCACCGCTGGGTTTTGGTGTGTTGTCCGGGAAATACCTGGGTGGCGCACGTCCCGAAGGTGCAAGACTGACACTGTTCCCGGACTACACGCGATACAGCAGCGAAGCCGCAGTAACAGCGACAGAAAAGTATATAGCCCTGGCAAGACAGCAACAACTAGATCCGGCACAAATGGCACTGTCCTATGTCAACAGCAGGCCGTTTTTGACCAGTACGATAATTGGTGCCACTTCCATGGAGCAGCTGAAGAGTAATATCGACAGTATCAGGCTGACACTGTCAGTCGAAGTTATACAGGCCATAGAATCAATACATCTTGCGCACCCCAACCCGAGCCCGTAGACGCCTTGCGGAAGCCCGGGAAAACATGATTACAAAAAAGCCGGCATGGAATGTTCTATAATCCTGTAATAATTGATAATTATCAATTTTGATTTATGTTATGTCGATAAACTCTATTATTCACTATCGAACTCCAGAATACGTTTATTCCAGAACGTGCACAGATGATGTCTATCAGAATAACAACTGACTTTGATATAACAGATTTTGTAACAGGTTATCTATAAAGTTATGGACAACGGCAAACTTCGCCTGTGGCAATATAAAAAAGCGATGATTCTGGAAACGTATTCATCAGATGAACTGACGCTGGATGATATCGACCAGGTACTGAATTCGCTGCACGAAAGAGCTGAGCCACCTTTCCTGATCATCGTGGTGAGAACGGGCAGTTACCGCCTGTCAGTGGAAGCAAAGAACCGTCTGCGCGAAGAGGACAAACGACTGTTTAAAATCGCTTATGTAGTAAAGGAGTTACGCAATATGTGCCATGCAGTCGGCGCCAGTTATTCATATCTTGAAAGCAAGGATGTATTTATCTGCGACAGCATAGAATCCGCCTATACTGCATTGACCGGTGTTGCCTGAGCACGCGTCGTCAGGTGAAACATGCAGAGGCGTATCGCTGTCAGCAAGATGATGTCTGTCAAAAATATCAACACACCCTGACATAAGCAAGAATCCTGCTGAAACGCCCACAGGGCTTGGGTTATAACCTGAAAACCTGCTCCACAGGCGTCGGCAGAATTTACACGCGTATCTGATCATAAATTGTTAATTTATTGATATTAAAGGGTATTTTATTCTGGTATGTATCTTGCTTTCAGTTGCTAAATGGTATGAACAACGGAGTTCGAGATGGATTTCATCAAATGCCTGCTGACAGCATTGCTACTGCTTTATTCCACTCAGTCGATGGCGCTGTTTATGCCGGAAGGCTTCAGCATAAAAACGGACACCAGCGGAGAGTCGGATAGTGGCTGTGGTTTTGCTGATTTTCAATCCGGGGCATTTTTACCAAACTGAAAGCTTGCAACATCTTGCATGGTTACTCAAAGCTGACGCATACGGTTCTGCAGGCCTGTAACCGGGATGTAACCCCGGCGAATGCTGGCGGGTTGCCCGTTTACGGCTTTTCATGGCAAAGATCGCAACTCACACGTGTACCCCTGGCTACGCTAACTGTGTTACTGCCATTATCACCATCCCCGTCTTCATCTTCCTCCTCGTCAGTCAGGTAGCGACGGTCTGCTGCCGTCTCAGAGAGTACGGTACCTTCCAGATTCTGGCCATGACACGCGCGACAGGCATCGGGGTTCTTCTCGTAGAATTCCTCATGCCCCAGGTTCCAGCCCGGGCTGTTGACGTTATGCATACCATGCGGGCCATCCAGGGTCAGCGGCAGGCTGCTGTGACAGGTGCTGCATTCGGTAATGGTGCCGGCATGGCCCTGTAATTGTGTGGCGGCGATATTGTCATTCGCGGTCGGCATGGCATTCGGCCAGATTGCATGGGTGGATCCATGACAGCCTTCGCAAGCGACATTTCCATGACCCAGGCTGTTGCGGTACAGCGTACCGGCATTCTCAGCAAAACGTTTATTGCTGGCGATACGTGGTGCAGCCACATCAACATCGCCATCCCACGCCTGCGTCAGACGGATGTCGTCTCCCAGGTGATTGACTGCATCACCCGTATGACAGGACTCACACCGGGGCTCATCCAGCCAGGGCTGGCGTGAGGCACTGCCTACGGCGAGCATACTGCCATGACAGTCGATACAGCCGATTCCCGCACCCCCCATGGCGCCACGCAGACATTTCGTTATCTTACCCGGATGGCACTGGTAACAGGTTTTCTCCAGCGTGCCGCCAGTCGGAAACAGCGGCTGTCCGGCACCATCTTGCAGCTCACCATGATGGCGATGCATGACCCCGGACATCATTTCATTATTTACCTGGATTCCCACCGGACCGGTACCTGCCAGGTCCAGCGCCGCGGAATAGTGACAGCCGGCACAGAGCACAGGCTTGTTATTGAGCAGATCGGTTCCATGCTTGTCGTCATGTAGCGCCAGGATGTTATGTTTTGCCGCCTGCAACACGCTGTTCGGATCATTGATATCATCGGGTAAAACAAAGTCAACGGGGCTGCTGACCGGCGCCGCGATCTCACCGAGTGCGTGGCAGTTCTGGCAATCCGCTTCGGCGGCCACCGGCAGCACCACATCAAGACTGGCGACAGTCGTATCGGAAGCGGGCAGGCGGGCGCTGATCCGCATCAAGGGATAAGGATTTTGCCGGCCGGCATCGTCAATCGGCAGTATCGGCACGCCGTCAGCGGCAAACCACGCCTTGTCTTCGTCAAACTGTTTGAATGGCTGCGGATTATTGGCGGTGTAGGGCGCCAGGATACCGGGCATTTTCTGGCCGAAAGCCAGTCCTTCGTCTGCCGCCGGGTCAAGGCCAAACAGGTCAAAAACGTAGGTATTGCCGGTGGACGGGTTGGTGTTCCAGAAATTGGTTTTGCTAACAGCGCCGGCCTGGTTCTGGCTGGTCGTGTTGATGGAACCGGTGTCATCCGAGACCGCCTGATAGCTGACTTTGACATCCGTTTGCGTCAGTATGCGCGGTTTATCACCACGTTCTATCACCTGGCTGTGAATAACATTAAATGGCGGCAGGATAACAAAGGTCGAATAGTCGAGGTCAGCACAGTGCATCCCCAGGTCGTTGAAAGCCAGTACCCGGTGAGTTGCATTGATA
>JASFVM010000346.1:0-3152 GCA_050049835.1 Gammaproteobacteria bacterium | reverse complement strand
AGGCTCTGCATGCCAAACAGGTTGGCGTCCGGGCTCGCGTTGACGCCGGCACTGACGCTCATGACCAGAGCAGCACCGGTTAACAGGGGAAGATGCTTAAGGTTATTGTTACGTTTCATGGTTTAACTCCTGATATTTTCAATAATTAATAAGATTTGTTCGTGTGACTGAGCGGAAGTCCGGTCTTTATGACCGGAGATTTCCTCTCATACCGGGTAGTCGCAGCCAACCCGGATTCCTTACAAATTTTTTCAAAATATTTTTTAGGTTGTGACTTTTCAGATACTTGTGTGTATCCAAACTCGCCTTGCCAGCTGTCATTGCGATAATCAATGTTTAACCAGCGGGGAATAAAACGATCTGCTCGTTCGATCGGAAAGTCGGTGACCGGCGGCGCTCCGTCATGGTCATGTATACTGCATCGCTGTGTCATTACCGTCCTGAGCCGCAGCCGCAGCTTGTCGCTGACATCATTGTAATCACCGGCACCGTCCCGGTGAAAGCGCACCTGCTTGCGAATCATACAGCTGAAATAGAGTTCCAGTTCCACGTACAGGGTTGCATCTCGAAGCGAAAGTGCCCGCTAAGCCGCCCGGCTCAGATGAATATCCAGCTCTCTATTGTGCAATGTGACACGGCAGTGGTTGCATATGTTCATAGTGCGCTCCTGCGACCCGCTTGTGGATCAGCTTTGTCACCGTTCCGGCGTCCGCGCGGCGTCCAGCAATATTCCTCAAATGCCTTGTCCAGCGGCGTGCCGGCAATATGATTGATGAAGTTACTGAGGGTCTTCTGTGCCACACCCACCAGGATATCCATCATATGTGACGTCCTGTACCCTGCCTGTAAAAATGCCTGCACCTTTTCTGCTTCAGGCCAGAGATAACACCGCGATACCGCGTACAAAACGACGACAACGAACACACAGAAACAACAAAAGATAAGATATCTTACGGTGCCAGCCCAGATTGCTTGCAGGATAACGTCAAACAAGCCTCTGACCGGTTTGCGCGTTTTAATCTGTCTTTAAATTATTCTGGATGGCCGAGTTGTGGCCGTTAGCAGACACAGGTATTCGGGCAGGTTTATCAGAGGCTGGAGCAAGCCGTTATATAACGTTGAAAAAGGGTTCCCGGTGCCATAATCCGTGAACGATAGAAGCAGGGTAAACAGCAAAAGATATTGCCCCCCCTGTAGTGTTAATTAATAATCGCTGCCCGCTCTTTCTGGCAGATATCACTTACGCACTGTTATATTAACTCTTGTATCGTTCAACCGTGGTGTTTTGCGGATGGCTGTCGTTCATTCCCTGTTTTTTTACGCACCGCCCAGACTGTGCACCTGGCGTAGCGCGCCATGCGACGGGTAATGGAGCCAACCAGAAAGTTTTTGATCGCCCCCCTGTCCTTGCAGCCAAACATGATCAGGTCACTGCCGGTTTCTTCGGCGGCCGTGAGAATTTCATCACTGACATTTTTTGCTTCACGTAATTGCATCCTTACGTTGGGTGTTGCCCATTTCAGCGAGGTGACCGCCTTTTCGAGTTGCTGTTGCATGATCGCCCTCTTTTGCAACCAGATACTGTTGATCTGCTGACGAATATCCTGCCGATAGGCAGTAATCAGCGGCATCACATTGACCACTTTTATTTCCGAATGCTCTTCCAGTGGTAATGATGAACAGATGTCCAGTACTTCCTGTGCGACTTCTGACTGGTCGTAGGCCAGCATTATTTTATAGGGTGCATTGGTCCCGGGCTCTATTGCCTCAGCTGATTCTTCGCCCTCCTTTTTCTTGACGATCAGAACCGAGCACGATGCGTATTCCAGTACCCGGTCCGAGACGCTGCCGAGCAGAAATCGTTTGGTCATATCCGTACCGTGTGATCCGACCACGATCAGATCGGCGTCGATTTCCCCGGCAACCTGCAGGATCTCATCAACCGGGTTACCGTTGCGAACCATTGTTTCTCCAGGCCAGCCGTCTTCCCACAAACGACTGCTTTCGCGAGCGACAAGATCTTCAGCGTCCTGATATAAGCGCTTGTTTGCCTCTTCCAGGGCCTGGCTTTGGCTTTCATCCAGTGCCTCGAGTTCGGCTGGCAGCATCGGAATATCACTGACAACTGTCAGCACGGTCATTCTGGAATCACGTGGAAACGGAAAACGCAGCATGAAATCCAGTGCATTGTCGGCATAATCCGATCCGTCAGTGGCAATCAGTATATTCATATCATGCAACCCGCATTTTCAGTTCTCTAATGATCATCATTAATGAGCACTCCCAATATTCAGTGTATATTGAAGTATTACATAGCATAGATACACACCCAGCAGCCAGAACCCCTGCCAGCGATGGAACACGCCCTCATGGTTCATCGAGATAAAAACCCTGAATGAGTAGAGAATAATCAGCATCGCCGGAAAGTGGAAATAATAGAAATTCATCGGAATGACCAGTGGTGCAGCGGCAGCGGCAGCGCCAATCACGAACAGGACATTGAGCACGTCAGCGCCGACAATGTTTCCGACCGTAATCTCCGGATGCCCTTTGCGAATCGCAGCTATCGCGGTCATCAGCTCCGGTAACGATGTGCCGAATGCGACCATGGTTGCAGCAATCACGTCATCAGGCACACCAACGCGCATCGCGATTTCAGAGGCACTCGGCACCAGCACACGAGCACCAGTAATCACCATCACAAGACCGCCAACGATAAGTATCCAGCTCCTGCTGATACTCATCAATTCATGTTCCTGGACTTCATCCTCGGGTAACACACCTGCTCCCTGCTTCGCCCATACATAGGTGAGGTAGAGATACAGTACCAACAGGCCAAGGAACAGGAAGCCGACCCAGCGATCAAGCTGGCGGTCACCATCGGTCATCAATAGCACACCGATAGATATCAATACAAGCAAGGTCGCTGCACCAACCTGTACCCAGCCGGTACGGTTGAGGATAAAACGGTTTACCGGCACGGCTGCCAGTACGCAGGTCAGGCCGAAGATCAGCCCGGTATCGGCGATGATCGAGCCCACGCCATTGCCGAGTGCCAGTCCCGGATTACCCATGTAGGCAGCCATTACCGAGACAAAGGCTTCAGGCAAAGTCGTACCGAGTGAAACGACGGTTGCGCCGATAACGATTTT
>JASFVM010000071.1:0-9980 GCA_050049835.1 Gammaproteobacteria bacterium | reverse complement strand
CTGGTAGCTCCTCGATTGTAGTTGGCCCAACATCTGGAAGATAGGTAACATTATATCCGAATGCGTCGGCCTTTTCTGCTACACGAGCCGCCACCTGATCCTGAATATACAACCGCCCCATTGCATTATCAATCATCGCGCTAACAGCTTGAGCATCTTCTGCTGGTAGTCCATGCATTAATCCTTGTGCGGTCCCGATTGTTCCTCCTATAAGTGCACCAGCCAAGATCGTAAAAGGTGCTACGATTGGGTAAAGCACTACTCCATATGGATCACTAAGCGGCGCCACCGCGCCGGCTGCAGCACCTTCACCTACTCCCTGTATTCCAAGTTCACCGGCCGCCGCACCTTTACCCTGCGCATAAGTATTAAGATTTGATTCCGGAAAAAAGCGGGCAGGAACAATGGCAATCGTGTCCGGCGACAACTTTGGCGACTGCTGGTGTTGCTTGGTTGTTGCGCAGCCTCCGGCTATCCCCATAAATACGATGATGTTTATTACCCGAAAAAGTCCTGAATAGGTTTTCATATGGTTCTTTGCCTGCTTGTAGTGATGTAAGTTCTAGAATTACAGCCAGGCTCAACTTTTCTGTAATGTAGGGAAATTCCCGGGTATGCGTTCCATGATTTCCTTGTGAATGTTCTCGTATTCGAATTCTGGAAACTTCTCCATTAATATTTGCCGTGCAGTATAAAATTCATCCTTAACTTCCACAAAATTTAATGAATTAATGTAATTTCCCCATAAGCCGCCAAGCATCTTCGTGGTATCAATATCAATAATCAACACGCCAAGATAGTAAATACTTTTTGGTTCAGGCGCATCAAAGTATATGGCCGGGTAAATATATGGGGTGTAATAAAACGGGACAACAGATTTCATTAAATACTTTCCAGCCGGAACTACATAATAAAACGATCCATCTTTTTCAGTAGAGAGCAAGGGAATATGCAGATTACTCAACTCTTCCCTTCCACCCAGTATCCAGCTTGGTCTGCCCAGGCTGTACGGTGCCTTTGATTGACCATTCTCAATAAAAATTATTTTCCCCGTAATCAAAACTTCGTCGTCACCGAGTACTAGTTGCTTTGATTCATCTATGGATTTTGCATCGTAAATTGTTGTTGTCCCACACCCATTCAATATTGCAGTTACAAGCACTGGAAGGAGAAAGAAATATTGCTTTATCGTCATTTTCGTCTTTCAGTCTATAGAACTAGGCGTGGCTTGTAGGTCGATGCGCGTAGGGAGAATAAACGATCCGTTGCCAAAGAATCAACTTGCTGGTTTCTTGGTCCCGACGACTGGTCGACCGACTTCACTGACGCTTTCATCCAGTTTCCATCATTATGCACAGAAAATAGGCACGCTTGGTAATCACGGATCTTGTCTTGTTCAGGCAGATTCAAACCAGCTTATCAGGTGGTAGCCTTCCGCGTCTGTCCGGGTAGCTAGAGGTGTATTGAATAACCGACTTCCGTATCACATCAGAACAGATCATCCTACCGGCGCTGCAACCTGGCAACCATTCAGTATCTACCAGGAATTCCAGCAGTCAGATATGGGTCGAAGGCAGCATGTTAGGCAACTCTTATGTTCGAGTTCAGCAACAGTCTCCTTGATAATCAGAAGCAGACGGCTAGGCTGAAGTTAGAAAACTCAGCAAATGCGAGCCTGTATTACCGAGTCCGGCCAAAAGCGGACAATAATAAACAGCACAATATAGTTCTTCTATTGATCTAAGGCGTATACCAGATCGGCGAGGTATAGGCACGCTCCTGCTGGGTCGGCGGCACGCCCTCCGGGAGGTCCACGCCGTAAAATGCTGCGTCGTAGGTGGTCCAGCGCGGGGTCGGGATCTCCAGTACACGCACATAATAGAATGCGCGTTGCTTTGGATCGAAGTCCGAATCCTTCCAGTATGCCATCATCAGGGCATCGCCGATACTGTTGCTGTAGCTTGCGGTTTTGACATCGACTGTGTTACCCACCGGCTTGTCACAGCGGTGCTTGTCGTTGATCGTACGCTCGTCAGAACAGAGCACATCGTAGACCTGTTCGTGCAGTTCGCCCTCGCTGTCCATCCAGCCCTTGATGATCTGCACGCGGTCGAGGTTGGCGCCATCGACATCGCGCAATGCGCGGATCATGAAGGCAGGGGCCTTGCCCTCAGGCGCGTCATGCAGGTCGCCGCCCATCGGCACGCCGTGACGGTAGCCGACCTTGGCGAAGTCGGGGCGCAGCACGGTCTCCTCATCGAAGTCCCAGCCGGCGAACACGCGAACGGTGATCCTCGTGCCGGTGGTTGCGTAAGTCTCCTTGCGCTCCATGGCATCCCACAGCGACGCGCGCGTGTTCTCCCTGGACCACACACCCTGCAGCCCCGAAGCGATCGTCTCGAATTCATAGGTCGCGGTGCCAACCTTCTGCGGATCGGGGACGATCTGCCCCTTGAAGCGGTCCGGGCCCGGCTCCATCAGCGAGACCTTGCCGAAATAGTTGTCCTCGCGGGTCGTGGCCAGCGATGTGTGAGAGTCAGTGGCGCCCACCATGCCGAACTTGAACGGATTGGCACCGAGCTGCTCCTCGAGCTGCAGGCCGATCTTGAGTGCGCTGCGTGCATACTCGTGGGGCAGCATCTCGGGCGTCTTTTTCTCCCCTGCCCAGTTGCCGCGGTCCCAGTTTTCGTAGTCGGCAAATTCGTCGTCCGGCGAGAGCAGGGGGTGTGCCTCGCCGTCGCCCTTCATCTGGGTCACTTCATACAGCGGTTCCCACCTGGCACGCGCCTCGGCGTAGGACTTGTCGATGGGTTTTCCGGACAGGGTCTCGGTGGCAAACATCACCCCGTTCGACAGGTTACCGTTGTGGGGGATGGCGAGCACCCGGCCGCCGGTCTTCTCCTCGTAACGCGCCATCCACGCCCACAGGTCCTCGGGATCATCCGAGTCGTAGGCGGCAAAAGGCAGCACTTCACTTGCCTTGTCACCATCATCGCGCATGACCACGACCCGATGCAGATTGTTGCCCGCCGGCATCGCTGACCATTCGTAGCCGATGAATGTGGTGAATTTCCCCGGATCATTGTGTTCTTCGGCGTAATCGATCATCTCCTCCCACATCGTGCGGGCGATGCCGGGATCATCCATCGGGTTGTTGCCCTCGACGAGAACCTTCAATCCGTAGTACTCGAATGCCTCGTAGACCTTACCCGCCATGTAGAGGTCGTGGGTCTTCTTGCCGATCTCGGTCTTCAGAAGCATGGGATCAGAGCGTTGGATCAGCACGGGCACGCCCAGCGTTTCGGCGTGATCAGCGACGACAAGCCAGTCCAGGGGACGCACCAGTTTCACCGGCACCCCGGTGGCGGAGATGACCTGTTTGCCCTTGGCGAACTGATACGCCTCGTCCGGTCCCAGGGTATTGCCGACCAGGCCGGCGTCGTAGGAGTAAGAGGTGTGCAGGTGGGTCTCGCCCCAGAATACGCGGTCGGGGTAGTCGTCACCGACGAAGGGGGAATAGTTCTTTTCCAGCACGGGCGCATTGTCGCGATCGATCACGAAATCGGTGCCCATAGCAGAGTCCGCAGCTGGAAGCTGGGCCGGCGCCAACGCTACCAGCATAGCGATGGTGGAGATGAATTGATTATGCTTGTCCATTGTTAATCTCCGGTTTCTTGATGGTGAGTCTAGAACTCCTGCATGCTTGTGTAAACATCGCCCACACTTCGCTATGCGGTCTTGGCCGCCGTTTGGAACAGCAGCTGCTGCTTTGGGTGATGGTGGTATTTCAACGAGAGCTAATACCCGATAATCGTAATAGACCGCTTCGGGTCGACTTCTGCACCTCACCTTACATCTATATTAGAAAAACTCCAAATTCCGTTTCGGGTCGACAGCGGTCTCTCAAACTATGAGTTCCAGGCTAAACCACCCGACCGGCATCTTTCGGCCGAGGCTGTGTGAAAACTCAAAAACCTTGACTCTAGTCGTTGGCATAGCTTCCCTCGCGGCTTCTAAGAACAGCCTCTGTGGTTTCGTCCAGAAACGATCGTTGTTATGTGATGATGTAGTTTTGAGATAAACACTTCACCAGAGGACTATAAGGCGTGAACAACACCTTTTTTGTACGGTATATACGGGTGTTAGGCCTGTATAGCGGCTATTAAAGGTCTGACGCCCAGGACATTCATCACACGTTTTAGATTGTAGGCAAGTACATGCAGGCTCATCTCAGTGCTGACCCGTTTAGGTGTCTTCGTCTGGAAGTGGGTTGCCCCCATCCAGGCTTTGAGCGTGCCGAAAGGATGTTCAACTGTCGCTCGTCGGGTTTGCATTTTTTCAGGATCGCGATCCAGTTGTGCCTGCAGCGCTTCAAGCACCGCTTCGTGCTCCCAGCGCGTGACGCGACGTTCCTTGCCCGTCGTGCATTTTGATTTCAGGGCACAAGGTCGGCAGTTTGAACTCCAGTAACGGTACAAGGTTCGCCCTTTCTCTTTTGTCGTCGTGTGCTTGATCAAACGTACGCCGGCCGGACAACGATATTCATCAGCTTCAGGGTCGTAGTGATAGTCATCGCGGTCAAACAAACATTTCGCCTTATTGTTTGAGGTTTGCGCCTTGGTCAGGTAGGTGGTAACACCGGCCTCATGGCAGGCTAATATCTCCTCTCCCTTGAAATAACCACGATCGGCAACAACCGTTAAATCCTCTGTATCTATCGCCGTGCGTGCTTGCTCCGCCATGCGGGAAAGCTGACTCCGATCACTACCGGTATTGGTAACCTCATGTGTAACGATCAAGTGATGTTCGGTATCAACGGCGGTCTGTACGTTATAGCCAACGATGCCGGTCCCCCGCGTTTTCATCGAACGCGCATCAGGATCTGTTAAGGAAATTTGTTTGTCCGGCGCATTCAGCATCCGGTTTTCAAGCTTTTTTAGGCGCGCCATCTCCTGCTTGAGTGCGGTAATCTTGTCTTCCAGATGTTTTGTTTTTGGTTCGGCTAGCGCTTATTCCTGTCGGTCGGCGCTGGCAATTTGACCCAGATACCGCTCGATGCTCTCATCGATCTGTTGCAACCGACGCCGCATCTTTGCCTTCGTGAAGTTACGGTCACGACTGTTGACCGCCTTGAACTTGCTGCCATCAATCGCAACAAACGCATCGGTGAACAACTCCAGCTTCCTGCACAGGACGACAAACTCGCGGCAGACCAGGCGAATGGCTTCGCCATTATCCTTGCGAAAATCTGCGATCGTCTTGAAGTCCGGGGCCAGCCGGCCGATTAACCACATTAGTTCTACGTTGCGTTGCGCTTCCCGCTCCAGACGACGTGATGACTGGATACGATTGAGATAACCATAGATGTAGAGCTTGAGCAGTGTCTTGGGATGATAGCCGGGGCGCCCCGTGACCTCGGTGACCGTTTTGAATCCGAGACCGGACACTTCCAGCCCATCACTGAACACATCGATAACACGTACCGGGCTGTCTTCAGCAATGTAATCGTCGAGGCGCTCGGGAAAAAGCGTCGCCTGGTGCCGATCCTCGCCTTCAATAAATCCACTCATCAGCATAATCCTTCGAGGAAAAGCTGATTATATCGAATGTGGAGTTTTCACACAGTCTCGGCCAGAAGGAGACAGTCATTCTGAAACAGAAGCCCCGCAGATGTAGTGCTTCTGTTTAGTAAGTTAATATTTAATATGCTTTACTTGTAGAGCTTCTTAATTCCGACAATATCGCCCTCATTTAAGTTACGCTTTTTGGTCTCTCCATTTGCGGCATATGCATACATAGTTTCCTCAGTGCATGTGCTATCAGGGTGATCCATGCCCGCAGCATGTCCAATCTCATGTGCTGCGATACCAAGAAAATCCATGATGCCTGTATTAATACTGGCGTCACCAAAAGTAAATGATTGATTGTAAACCTGATCCCATTCTACTAGTTTACGAGCCCTTGGAGGGCCACTGAAGACTCCCCATGTAACTGTAACTGCAATAGTGTTATTGCTGCCGATTGCGGCATCATTAATATCAGCAAAATAAATTTCGTTTTTATCATCTAGCGGTGTTTGTGTTTCAGCGCCATCAACAGTGCCTGCAACCTGACTTCCAAAAATCCTGCCGGATGCCTGATCGTTCCAAAGCCTAGTAGCATCAGCTATAGTGCCCTCTACATCACTCTGGGACATACCACTTAGATTTGCACTGTCGATTATGTAATCTTCAACTGATTTCCATTTAGCGCCACTTGAAATGAAGGCATAGCAAGTGGATCCGCCTTTGTCTTTATTGCCGCCACCTACTCCCTGGGGTTTGGCAGTTCGATCTTGGCGATGAATGAAGGCTATTCCTCTTACGTGTTCACCGTTGTGCATTCCAGTGCCTAGGTCATATATATCTTTTGCAATTTGTTTGGCATTGGCAGGCAAAGTGAAGGGGCGCTCAGCTTGAGCAAGAGGCGTGTGTAATATACCTATCATCCCGACAGCAATGGTTAATTGGAGAAATAACTTTTCATTGTGAGCCAACAGATTCATATTTAAATTCCAGTTAATTTTTTATTGTGATGAAAGAATTTTTCAAAACTGGAAAGATGCAAAACCCATACCAAAGAACAGAACTATCAGACTATCAATAAGATAACTAAATATTAGTACTTTATTATTTTGTAACGTGTAAGAAATTCCTGACGTAAATTAATAACACTGACATTCCGTTTCGGGTCGGCAGGCGACCTTCACACAGAATTTCAACCAGACTTAGCCTGGACTTCTGCTTCCGGCTGGTAGCCGATACTCAATCCTCGAATAATTTCATACTTTTATTACTTAATATCATTAGAAGAGTTATATTCAAGCGTGGCATCCGTCCCAAATACGTAAATCTTGTCGCCAACAGTTTCGGCATGCGCTGAACTCAAATTTAATGGCATAGACGTCTTAGATATCCACTGATCTTTTGAACTATCGTAGGTATCGGCCCAATCCAGGGCACCTTCCCAATTGCTTCCACCAAAAACATACATTAAGTTATTAAAAACCGTGACACCAAAACCTCTACGTGGTTGACCGTCTGCCTTGCTCATCCATGTATCCATTGCGGGATTGTAACTTTCAAGTGATCTAAGATAACCCGCATCTGGAACATGAGTGCTGCTGTAACCACCGTAGACTAGTATATTGTCGTTGATTGCTGCCCCTCCCGCGCCTGTTCGAGAGCTACTCATTGGAGATCCAGCACCCCACGTATCCTTAGTAGTGTCGTACCAAAGCAATGAATCGTACTCGATACCTGGCCCGCTGCCCGTAATAATATAAATGATTCCATTGCGTGTGGCGGTAGCTGCCGAAACTCGCTGATCGGGCATATCATTTTTTAATGTCCACATTTGTGTCATTGGATCAAACTCTTGGACACTATCTGTTATATCTGTCGAAAATGAGCCAGCCATTCCACCTATCGCGTAGATTTTTCCGTTAGCAGATACAGTCATCGGCCCACTAACAGCAATTGGTAGTGAGGGTCCAGCGGACCATTTGTCAGTTGCGGGATTATAAACTTGCACCATGTCTATGGCAGGAGCCGGTATAACTGGTGAAGTAGCATCAACACCTCCAATAACGTACACCAATCCATTTATAGATGCTGTCGAGAATCCAGGTTGTTTCGTTGGCATTGGGGTCTTCGATACCCATGGAAATTCAGAAATAAGAAAACCTTGCTCAAGGGTATTTGAACGAAGACCAGCAGTATCGGTTACATATATTTGCACTGTGTAATCACCAGAGACTGTTGTTGAAACTGTAACTGAGCCCTGTATCGTTCCAGTCGTCAATCCACTCACATTGGCGATGTCAATTGTTTCGATTATTACTGTGCTACCACCAGAATTCAGCACGGTCAGTACTGCCGATTTCAGGTTGCCATCTGCGTCGTAGAAGTCAAAGTTTCCGATGATACTGGTTTGGCCGCCACCTTCATTCACATATACAGCCGTCGGCGAGAATGAAAAATTAGAAATAGAGGGAGCGGTTCCAACGTTATTATCACTACCGCCACCACTACACCTCGCAATGGCTAACACAAGCATGCCTGTAATTATTAAAAGACCTGATATTTTCAGATAATGTTTCAAAACAAATTCCCAGCTCATAAAAAGCGATCAAACAATATAACAACTATAAATTCTTTGATAATTATCAATAACTCGTACGCTAACTAAAATAGTCATGCATATAACAGAAAATGCCGAACGCCCACTTAGGGTCGGCAGCTGACTGTCGGTATGGATTTAGCTGATTTCGATCCCGAACTTTCGAGAACGGCCAGAACCGGACTGTCAGAAAAGTAAAATTAGGCTGAATCTCCCTACTCAAGATTTAGCAGTCTGGTAATAATAAAATAAGTTTAGGTTTTACAAACATACAGCAATATATCGGATTATTAAATTCTGTCATACAGGTACAAACATTATTGGACAACTACAACGAAACAGTAATCCTTTGTCTGTATGGTCCATCAATACTCTATATAATGGCCCGTGTTTATGTCTTCCAATGATAATCAAATCAGTGGCCAGTCTTTCCGATTCTTCCAAAATCTTATTTATTATTGAGCCTTGCACTAAAAGAGCTTCAGCATCAACATTTGCATCCCACATATATTTTTCGTACTGCTTTAAAGACTCATGAATTTCAGAATAACCTGCATCAACCTCACGATTAAACATCTCGCTATCGACGTTATATGGTGAATTACGAGAATGTGGAACCACATGGATAATGTACACCTTGCTTGAATGGGCATTAGCCAGTTCAATAGTTTTTTCGACGATTGGCGAGGAGATGGTTTCGGTCTCTATTTCCTTGACAGCCATTAGAATGTTTTTCATCAGTTGCTACTCCGTTTCTTAATATTGAAACAACTGCTTCGGATTGAATGTCGTCGCACATTGATTGCTGCGCAGAGTCAAAAGATCGTTCTCAGCATATCTTAGATTATGCGCATGAGTAAAGGATGGCAAACACTTAATATCCCACTCTATTTATATTAGCGACCAAGCCATTTTAAAAAATATCGGATTCCAATAAATACTCTCTATGGATGGGTCTCAAGCAACAATATTAGTAAATGCTAAATGCCGCTATGGGTCGTCAGCAGACTCTCAGGGTTGCTAACGCCAATTTTCAACCCGAACTTCCGATATCGGCGTTTAGCGTATTCACTAAAACAAAAAAGGCAGTCATAAAGACCGCCTTTATCATGTTATAGAAAAATGTTTTACGGCTATTTACAATCTTCGTGTTCTTTCGTGCAATACGAATATAACTCTTCTTTTCTCTCTCTTCTTTGACGCTCACGCATCTTTGCCAAGCGATCATATTCTGCACTCGACATCATTACCAAAACATTAAAATCCACCTGATTGCCTGTTTCATTCATAATCAATCTCCTTATACACACTGCAAGCATCTTTAAAGCTTACTGATTATAGTCAACCCTCCCCGGTACCATCGCAGCTCATACATAAAAGCATACCGTTCATCATGCCATTCATCGGGTTAGAATCATTCAATCTGATCATCGATTCGAATCTCATCTGGCCTCAACGATTTTTACATTATCGGCTTTTCTAAAATCTGCTTTGTTTCAGAAACGGGCTCACTGACACTGTGTATAGCCTTTTTGCATCCAGAACCAGCAAACCGATCAGTCACGGCTGT
Organism: Gammaproteobacteria bacterium; assembly: GCA_050049835.1. Lineage (GTDB taxonomy): Bacteria > Pseudomonadota > Gammaproteobacteria > SZUA-229 > SZUA-229 > JABDQW01. Next base: position 250 of record JASFVM010000071.1, on the reverse strand, counting down.
AAACTCGGTGACTTCCTCTGCGTCCCTTATTGCGGATCTCTCGCGCTTTGTTATCACTGACAGTCAAGTCAAAGAAAATCAGGTCTCAACATATACGCGAGACGCCATTTGTTATCACTTTTCTCAAGACAAAACAGCGTACCAGGCATGGATACAAATTCAGCATCGTCAGACCCTGTCAGCAGTGTAGAACACAGACGGGAAACAAAAGGCATATGGCTGGCAAGCAGTATATTCTCATTCATCTGGC
>JASFVM010000345.1:0-3164 GCA_050049835.1 Gammaproteobacteria bacterium | reverse complement strand
AGCGGTAATCGTGCCGTTTGTTGGACCACTTACTATCGTGATTGATCCTGTATCAATATCGCCGTCCTGATCAATATCATTTCCTGCAAGATTCAGCGTATTCGTTGATCCTTCATCAACAGTGAATGCGTCATTGTTAGCAACGGGCGCTTTCGAGGTTTGAACAATAGAAACTGTTGTTGTTGCAATGACACTCGTATCCGTGCCGTCATTTGCAACAAAAGTGATTATCCTGTCAGCGGCGTTTGGATTAGGCTGGGTATTGTTATAGTTTACAGTTGAAAGTACGGCCAGATATTCTGCTACTGTTCCCGTTCCACTGATTGTTAATGTATTTGTGCCGCCATCCCATACTGCTGATACTCCACCAGATGCCGTGGCAGAAAGAACTTCTTTGTTGGGAGGGCTTTCCTCGTAATTGGTTAAAGTTACCGTGATTGACACCAGGTTAGTATCATCTATGTCATTCAGGAAAACATCGGTATCCGTGATGTTTACAGCCCCGTTGCCCTCAATGAAGCTGGTCTGATAATTTGCTCCAGTTGAAGTTGAGCTGTCATCGGCATCCAGATCGAGCACCGGCGCGTCGTTCACCGCAGTAATATTAATCTGGACTGTATCAGTATCGCTCTGCGCACCACCAGTTCCGGTATTGCCAAGGTCATTGGTAACTACAGTCAGTGTATCGGCCGCGATACCGTATAAATTTGCATCACCTGTATATTTAAGGCTACTCAGTGTCGCATTAATATCATCGACAGTACCGCTGATAGTGAGACTGTTCGACCCGTTAACTCCCGCACTTATTGTGGCAGCACCAGCCAGCGTCACATCCAGCACACCGTTGCTCACGCTTAGCCGGGTATCGATAATACCCGGACCTGCATCAGGATCCGTTACGGAAATTCCGGAAATTGAAGTTTGTGTATCTTCAAGCACTACCTGGGTAGCTGGAATCGTATTAACCGGTGCATCATTGTCACCTGTAACAGTAATAGTGACCGTTGCAACATTCGAATCATTGTTGCCATCATTTGCAACATAGGTAAAGGTATCCGTACCACTGAATTCTGCGTCTGGTGTATAGGTAAACGAGCCATCTGCATTGAGTGCCAATATTCCATATGACACGTCAGAGACCAATGATGCCGTTAATACATCATTTTCCGCATCAAGGTCATTGACTAGTACTCCCTCAGCAGCCGGTATTACCAGCGAACTGTTTTCGGCAACGGTGTAATTCTGAACTGCAGATGCGTATATTGTCTGAATTTGTTCTGCAGTAAGCGCCTGATCAATAATTGCTACTTCATCAATGCTGCCACCGAAAAACTGGTTCATTCCGGTGAGATTCTGATCGCCGGTTTGCCAGGTGTTTGCACCTATCGCAATTGGCTCATAGTTTCCAATACCGCCTGAACTCGTCCCCAGACCACCTGTATAGGGATTAGTATCAACGCTCACTCCATCCAGGAAGAGCTCCATACCATCTGATCCGAAATTGACGGCAACGTGATGCCAGCCGCCAGCAGTAACCGATCCAGGCAAAGAACTCACATAGTAACTGTCTGTTGTACTCTGTAAGCGCACCTCGACGCTGCCATCGGTTTTCAGACGGATCGTGAAATGTCCTCCCGTATCAAAGCTGTTGCTGTCCTTTGAGAAGATCCCCTGTTCAGTTAACAAGTCGTCAGCTTTAAACCAGAGCTGCACCGTACCATCATCAATCAGATACGCATCATCGTGTGCTATTTCGACGTAATCATCTGTGCCGTCAAAACTTATGGATGTATCGCCATCTCCGCTGATAGCTCCTGTCTGGCCGATTGTAACGCCGTTGTAGGTTGCGGTATTTCCGGTAACGCCATCATCATTTGCTGACGTACCGCCGCTTTCGCCTAAACGCCAGTAACTCAACGGATTGTATGATGATACAGAAGTGTTGAATTCACCTGGGTCATCCGTTGCTAACGGCGCATTATTAATCACATCGATAGTGACAGTAGCTATATTGGAATCGAGAGAACCGTCATTCACCTTATAGGTGAAGGTATCGGTGCCACTGAATCCGGCATTGGGTGTATAGGTAAAAGATCCATCTTCTTGTAACGACAGGGAACCACTGACAGGACCCGTCACCAGGCTGGCAGTAAGGAAATCGCCGTCTGCATCACTATCATTTGCAATAATGCCAGCTGTATAGATTTCATGTACTTCTGATGAAGTCAAATCACGGTTGTAGACAGCCACCTCATCAATCATGCCGTCGAAGTTACGCCCTGCAGGACCGCCCTGTCCTATTCTGAAACCCGTGTCCCACAGTGACCTGTCTATTTCCATCCCGGTATCGCTGCCTTCAAGAACACCGTCGATGTATAATTCAGCCTGCAATTTGCCTCCGCCCAGGTCCGAAACGACGACTAAGGCATTGTGCCAGCCACCGGTGTCGGTAAAATCACTATCTGAAATAATGTTGATTGAAGCGGGTCCCAGGTCATGGTAGCCCATGAAGAAGGTAATCTTGTTGTTGACAGCTGCATCCCAATGACCGATTGAGAGATGCATTTCTGATGATGTCGGCGACTCATCTGCAGGCGTCCCCCAACCGTTTTCCGTACTGACACCCTGCCAGAGGATATGATGCTGACCGGCTGTAGTGTCTGTCTGGAACCAGGCTGAAAGGGTAAAACTGGTAGCTGTCGACAGATCAAGTGTTGCGCTCGTAGTTTCAACATAGTCGTCAACACCATCGAAGCTGAGCGCTGCCTCGCCCGTTCTACTCGAAGTTACCCAGGTCATATCGCCATAAGTGGCGCCATCGTTGCCATTACCCGTTGTATCAGTCACACCATCATTGAAATTCCACAACGCCTCAAGGTCTGTTGCTGTGGATTTTGCTGTAGAGGTACTCGTAATCGTTAATGTCTGATCCTGTCCGATACTATAGCTATCGTTATTGGCAATCGGGGCATCATTTACCGTTATATAGACAGTCGATTGTGAGGCATTATTACTGCCATCATTGACCTCGTAGACAAAAGAGTCAGTACCGCCAAATCCCGCATCTGGCGTGTATTGAAATGTTCCATCAGCATTGAGCACAAGGGCGCCATTAGTCACATCCGTGACCAGGCTTGCAGAGAGCAAGTCACTTTCCTGATCGA
>JASFVM010000344.1:0-3168 GCA_050049835.1 Gammaproteobacteria bacterium | reverse complement strand
AACAGTAACCATTGACGGCGATGGTTCAAGAACATCAACCGGCGGTGCGACGATTAACTCTAACACCTCTGGTACACCAGCGACTTTTGAGGTTGCGGGTGATCCCAATGCGCTGTTCGTAATTACGCTGCCGGATTCAGTCGTGATCACCAGTTCTGCCGGTGACACCATGAAGGTCGATAATTTTACCAGCACACCCTCGGCTAACGGGCAACTGGATTCCAGTGGCAGACAGAACATGAATGTCGGCGCCAGGATGAATGTAGGCAGTTTCCAGCCTTTTGGAGCTTACCGTGGAGTTATGACAACAACGGTTGAATACAACTAGGAAAACAACCGGGAAACAGTGTGCAGGTTTTTGAAATTGTTCAATAAATTACGATCACAATTGCTTGAACATAAACAAATGAATTCTATACTCAATACATATCGAGATTGAATTGACGTCAAAATGATTTAAATAATAACAGATTAATAATCATAGATATTTGGAGAAACAGATCATGATCAGCAATAACAAATTCCTGGTTGCAGCCGGGGCAGCTGCGTTGTCAGCAGGAATCTATACCTCGGCAGTATCCGCGGCAACTGTAACAGCAACGGCCACAGCCAATGTTGTTCAGGGCCTCACCATTACCGAAGACAATGGCGGTATTAACTTTGGCGATGTATCTGAAGCTGGCGCAGGTACTGTTGTGATTGACACTTCAGGGGCTCGTACCACTACAGGTGGTGCCGACGTACTTGCCGGCGGTGGTGAACAGGCAGGTCTTTATACAATCGCTGGTGAAGATGGTAAAGCCTATACAATCAGCTTCCCTGGCAGTGCAACAATACAGGAGATCGGTGGTGACACCATGAGCGTGGACACCTGGACACACAATGCAGATGGCACAGCTGCCGCTGCAGGTGAACAGTTTGATCTTGGTGCGACGCTGAATATTGGCGCAAGCCAGACACCTGGATCTTATTCAGGCACATACACCATCATTGTCAACTATAACTGATTGGCATAGTGGAAATAATGATGGGGGCTTCACTTAAGCCCCCATTTACTATAAGGGCTGCCAAACAAACCCGGTTTTGATATGCGGGACTGTTTAAATTACAAAAATAACGATAATGAAACATCATCAATCATTAAGTCATCGTGAGATGTCAACTTCGACAACACATCTGTTAAATTGTACGCAGCTAAAACGGCTGTTCGTATGCGCAGCATTGTTACTCACACTCTTTGCTCTCACTCATGGCAAGGCCATTGCAGCCGGACAACTCATGGTGACCCCAACCCGCATCGTGTTCGAAGGCAATAATAGAACAGAACAGGTCAATTTGATTAACACCGGATCAGAAACCGGCCGATTCAGAATTTCATTTGTACGCCGCAAGATGACCGAGGATGGCAAGTTTGAAGAAGTCGCAGAAAACGAACCGGGCATGTATTCAGATGAAATAGTACGTTTTTCACCACGCCAGGTAACGCTGGCACCGGGTCAGGCGCAGACAGTCAGACTGATGTTGCGTAAAAAACGTGATATGCCAGAGGGCGAATACCGCTCGCATCTGCTGTTCCAGTCGCTGCCTGATCCTGCTGCAACAGATATCAGCCAGCTGTCAGACAACGACTCCAAAACCCTGTCAGTTCAGCTGATCCCGATTGTTGGAATCACCATACCGGTCATCGTTCGCCAGGGTGAACTCAGTGCCACTGTCAGTCTCAGTGATTTCGGGCTCCAGCAGGAAAATACCGTCAAGGGACAGACTACACTGTCATTAAGAATAAACCGTGAAGGCAACAGTTCTGCTTACGGAGATATTCGTGTCTATTTCACCCCCAAAGGCGGCGATTCCGTTGTTGTCGGCCATATCAACGGTGTAGCTGTATATACACCGCTTGCCAGTAGAACAGTTGACATCAAGCTACAGACACCCTCGGGTTTCAATCTGTCTAACGGCGAATTGCATATAACCTACCTGGAATCAGGCAAAGACGAAACAAACGGTCTGCTCGCCGAGTCACGACTCGCCGTCCCCTAATTCACCCGGGGGAGCGAGTCAGTGTACTTCGTTCGATTTACTATTCTTGCACTGTTTCTGTTTTCAGTTTCCGGACTGGCCCGGGCCGCTGATGAAGCGCCTGAAAACTGGACCCCGCGTGATGATGATCTACGTATACTTGAAATGCGTGTTGAGCAATATCGACTGGAGGATGTCCTGGCCACATACCAACGCAAGGACATGCTACTGGTACCAATGGGTGCCCTGGCCGAAATCCTCGATCTGGCAGTTGATGTCAATCCCGGCGATGGTACTGCACAGGGATTCATGTTCAAGGAAGACAATACTATCTATCTGGATACATCGCGCAATGAAGTTACCATTAGCGGTAACACACAGTCTTACAACGGGCAGCTTGTATATGTCCTTGATGACGATATTTATGTAGATGCCAACCTGCTGGCCAGATGGTTTGACATATCTATTGATGCCGACCTGTTTTCGTCCACTGTCAAAATACGTTCGGAAGAACCCTTCCCTTTCATAATCAGAATGGAACGCGAGGAGCGCATCGCAAAAACGAGAGCACGTCTGGCGGCAGAACAACCATACTACCCACATCACTACGAACCTTATGATATGTGGAATATTCCGTTTATTGATCAGACTTTCGAGGGTACGAGACGTCAGGGTGACGGGCAGTCAACAAATACATTCCGTTCAACAACCTATGCAACAACTGATCTGCTTGGAATGGAATCATCACTGTATATGTTTCTGGCAGATGATGATTCACTGAACGACTACCGCTTCACACTTGGCAAGAAGGATCCTGAAAGCGAATTACTCGGCTTCGCCAGGGCAACAGAATATACGCTCGGTCATATCACCGAACCACGAATAAAGAACCTGACCGTACCCGGCGAACAGGAACCCGGCGCTCTGGTAAGTAATTTCGCCCTTGGCAGGCAAGCTGAATACGACCGCCAGCGTTTCAGGGGTAACCTGCTGCCGGGGTGGGAAGTCGAGCTGTATCAGAATGACAGGCTGATCGGTTACCAGTCCGAACCCGGCGAAGATGGCCAGTATGACTTCGCTGACATCCCGCTGCTTTACGGCAGAAACTATTTCCGCCTGGTGTTTTATGGCCCACAGGGCCAGGTGCGT
>JASFVM010000070.1:0-10029 GCA_050049835.1 Gammaproteobacteria bacterium | reverse complement strand
GGTCGAACTGCAGCTTGGCAGAAATGATACAGAAAGACGCATGCAGAGATTCATCAGGGTTTTCTCTATGCAAAATGCACCAAATATTGATGACGTTGAATATATCGATCTGCGCTATCCAAACGGGTTCGCTTTGAAAAATAAAACATCTCAAAGCGAAAAAAACAACGCAGGTCTTGATAACATTTCAGGGTGGAGAAGACATGCATAGTTCATCAGTGTGGCAGGAATATTTTTATATATTTAAAGTGCTCTGGCGCAGTGTACAGGCTGCATTTTATGTACTGACAAGAAATACCGGTAATGGTTACACGCGTGAACGAGGCGCATACAAATGACTAAAAAGTCAGACAAGAACATGATTATCGGCCTGGATATTGGCACATCGAAAGTTGTGGCTATTGTCGGCGAAGTAAATCCTGATGGCGAGATTGAAATTGTAGGACTTGGGTCTCATCCGTCACGCGGTCTGAAAAAAGGTGTAGTGGTTAATATCGAATCAACAGTGCAGTCGATACAGCGTGCCATTGAAGAAGCGGAGTTGATGGCTGGTTGCCAGATTCAGTCTGTTTATGCAGGCATAGCCGGAAGTCATATCCGCAGCCTCAACTCTCATGGCATTGTCGCAATTCGTGAGCGTGAGGTATCAAGTGGTGATCTGGACAGGGTTATCGATGCCGCTCGTGCTGTCGCCATACCGGCAGACCAGCGCATTCTCCATATTCTGCCACAGGAATTCATTATCGATGATCAGGAAGGCATTCGTGAACCCATTGGCATGTCCGGCGTGCGACTCGAAGCCAAGGTTCACCTGGTTACCGGTGCTGTTGGTGCGGCCCAGAATATCATCAAGTGCGTCAGGCGCTGTGGCCTGGAAGTAGACGATATCATTCTCGAGCAGCTGGCTTCCAGTTATGCGGTGCTTACCGATGATGAGAAAGAGCTCGGCGTTTGCCTGGTGGATATCGGTGGCGGTACCACGGATATCGCTGTATTTACTGACGGCGCCATTCGTCACACGGCTGTTATCCCCATTGCAGGTGACCAGGTAACCAATGATATTGCCGTGGCCCTGCGTACACCTACACAGTATGCCAACGAGATCAAGATAAAATATGCCTGCGCACTGCGACAGCTGGCCAATCCGGATGAGACCATCGAGGTGCCCAGTGTCGGAGACCGTCCACCCAGAAAACTCTCGCGCCAGACCCTGGCAGAAGTGGTTGAGCCACGTTATGAGGAATTGCTGTCACTCGTCCAGGCAGAGCTGCGCAAGAGCGGGTTCGAGGAGATGATTGCTGCGGGCGTGGTGCTCACAGGCGGCAGTTCAAAAATGGAAGGCGTGGTTGAACTGGCAGAAGAAATATTTCATGTCCCTGTAAGACTGGGACTGCCACAGTATGTTTTCGGATTGTCCGATGTTGTAAGCAATCCTATTCATGCGACTGGGGTTGGACTCCTGTTGTTCGGTTATCAACACCGTGACTCGGGAACAAGCCATCTTATGATGGAAGGTGGCTTCAAGGGACTGTTTGACAGGATGAAGAGTTGGTTTCAGGGAAATTTTTAAAACACATACCGGGATAAAAATCAGATGTATACAACAACAATAAACTGTACAGAGGAGAACTATCATGTTTGAACTTATGGACTCTGTAGCACAAGAAGCCGTAATAAAAGTTATCGGTGTTGGCGGCGGTGGCGGTAACGCTGTTCAGCACATGGTGACAAGTGGAATCAGTGGTGTTGATTTCATTTGTGCCAACACCGATGCGCAGGCGTTAGGTAAAGTAACGGATGCCAAATCGTTACAAATCGGTTGCAACATTACAAAGGGGCTGGGTGCAGGTGCAACTCCCGATGTAGGTCAGCAGGCTGCAATGGAAGACAGGGAGCTTATCCAGGAAGCCATTGAACAGTGTGACATGCTGTTTGTTACAGCAGGTATGGGTGGTGGCACCGGTACCGGTGCGGCACCGGTTGTAGCCCAGCTTGCACGTGAAATGGGTATCCTCGTCGTTGGTGTTGTCACCAAGCCATTCGCTTTCGAAGGCAGTACCCGAATGAAGATTGCCATGCAGGGTATAAAGGAAATGTCAGCGCATGTTGATTCATTAATCACAATTCCGAATGACAAGTTGCTGGACGTATATGGTCGTGACTTTGATTTAATGAATGCATTCAAAGGCGCAAACGATGTGCTTTATGGCGCAGTGCAGGGCATTACCGAACTCATTACCAATCCAGGCGTGATCAACGTTGACTTCGCCGATGTGCGTACTGTTATGTCACAAATGGGAATGGGCATGATGGGATCAGGCAGATCATCCGGGGATAATCGCGCAACCGAGGCTGCCCAGGCAGCTGTCGCCAGTCCGTTGCTTGAGGACGTTAACCTTTCCGGTGCCAAGGGCATTCTGGTCAATGTCACCGGTGCCAACATGACACTGGGTGAATTCCAGGATATTGGTGATGTGATCAGTTCATTCTCATCGGATGACGCCACCGTTGTTATGGGTACAGCGATCGATGAAATGCTTGATGACCAGATCCGGGTCACTGTTGTTGCCACCGGTCTGGGTCACCCGTATACGCAGCAGGCTGCACCGCAGAAGCCCAAGGTTGTTAAAACCAACGGTGAACTGAACATCGAGGAACTTGACAAGCCGACGGTCATGCGACGTCAGGAGCGCAAGGACGTCATCGATCATTATGACGAGGAACTGCTTGATATTCCGGCTTTCCTGCGCAGGCAGGCAGATTAGATTCAGGGGGGCGGCTTCCCCCTGAATTTTATCGCGGTATGGCGGGAAATATGTGCTGTAAGGCGTTATAAGTAAACGAGGAAGAACTAAATATTAATTTCAATTCAGGTATAAACTGTGTGAAAATAGGTTAATTTTCCGAAATTACGCCAAAGTGGCATACCTTAAGAATAAAGGAAAAAGGGCTTTGATCAAGCAAAGAACGCTGAAGAATGTAATTCGGGCTACCGGGGTAGGCCTGCATTCTGGTGAAAAAGTTTATATGACGCTGCGTCCGGCACCTCCTGACACGGGTGTGATTTTCCGTCGTGTCGATTTGAGCGAGCCGGTCGAGATCAAGGCGACCGCCGAGAATGTCGGGCCAACGACCCTGTCAACCACGCTGGAAAGTGATGGTGTGCAGGTGTCAACAGTAGAGCATTTGTTATCCGCAATGGCAGGTCTTGGTATTGATAATGCTTATGTGGATCTCAGCGCAGCTGAAGTTCCGATAATGGATGGCAGCTCCGGTCCGTTTGTATTTCTGATTCAGTCTGCAGGTATTGCGGAGCAGGATGCTCCTAAACGTTTTATTCGTATCAAGAAATCAATCGTGGTCGAGGAAAAGGACAAGTGGGCCCGTTTTGATCCGTTTGACGGATTCAAGGTCAGCTTCACGATTGATTTCAATCATCCTGTATTTAAAGGCAGACCACGTAAAGCAGAAATTGATTTTTCGACAACATCCTTTGTCAAAGAGGTCAGTCGTGCAAGGACCTTCGGTTTTATGAGCGATATTGAACAGCTGCGCTCACAAAACCTGGCTTTGGGCGGCAGTATTGATAATGCCGTCGTTGTTGATGAGTACCGTGTACTCAATGAAGATGGTCTGCGTTATGATGATGAGTTTGTAAAGCACAAGATTCTTGATGCTATTGGCGATCTATATCTCCTCGGCCATAGTTCCATTGGTGCATTTTCAGGCTATCGCTCGGGCCATGCCTTGAATAACAAGTTGCTCAAGGCCTTATGTGCTGACAGGACAGCCTGGGAGGAAGTCACTTTCGAGGAAGATGAAGCGGCTTCGCCGATATCCTATACACAACCTTTGCAGGCAAGCTGATTAATCGTTGTCCGACCTGGTTTTATCAGGCGTATTTCTGGCCAGCTTGAGCAATGCATCCCGTAAACCCTCATCCTCTATGAACGAAGCCGTCTGGTTCAGCAGTTGGCTTGATTGCGGACTGAGTTGACGAGGTCCCGGTTTTGTTGTTTCGGGTGCCCTGGTTACCTGAGGCTGAGCAGGCCGGCTGAATACCTGGATGTGAAGAAGATTCTTTCTGCCGCTGTTATGCAGTATATTAAGGATCTTTGGCCCCAGCTGCCTCAGTCTCGTGGTCCAGACAGGCGAATCCGTGATAATGACCAGTGTTCTGTCGCGAATATTGGCCACATGGTAATGGCCGTCGCACTCCGGGGGCAGCTCGCAGCGAATCAGCGAAGTCAGCTGCCCCAGATCACGGGCGCGCTTGATCAGCGAGTGATCGAGTTTTGACTTAAATGAGTCCAAAAGTGAAAAAAATCCCGACAAATAGTCTATTATTATAAGTGCTCGTCACGACTAAGAAGCAAACATGAATATAATTTTTCTAGGCAAATTCAGAGGCAGACCCGTACAGTGCCAGATCGGACACGGCTGGCAGAAACTGGCGTGCCTGAGCGTTATTCTATCAGTTCTCGGGGCCGTCGCAGGTACCGGTTTCTGGTGGGGCTATACCACCAAGGAAATCGTGCAACTGACTGAGCTGGAGCAAAAAATCGAAACCGAAAAAACCCTGATAGAGCAGGCTCGGATGAGTGCGCAATCGGATCTGGATGCACTGGCCGCGCACATCGGGCAGATGCAGGCCAATGTGACCCGCCTGAACGCGCTGGGGCAGCGTCTTGTGGCAGTGGCCAAGCTCGATTCTGATGAATTCGATTTTGAGCACAAACCGGCCTATGGCGGACCGCATGAGCCCGACACGGGTACCACGATGAACCTGGATACAGTGTTGACTGACCTCAATGATCAGTTGCAGAGCCGCGAACAGCAACTGTCGCTGCTCGAAGATGTCATCATGCGCAGCGAGCTTATGAAAGAAGCCCGACCAGCCGGTCGACCTATAGGTAAAGGCTGGATTTCCTCCTACTATGGCAAGCGTACCGATCCGTTCAGCGGCAAAATCGAGATGCACAAGGGGATGGATTTCGCCGGTAAAAAGGGTAGCAATATCAAGGCGGTTGCCAGTGGTGTCGTTACCTGGTCCGGTGAGCGTTATGGCTACGGTAACCTGGTCGAGATCAATCATGGCAACGGTTACGTCACCCGCTACGGCCACAACGACACTATTCTGGTCAAGGTTGGTGATGCCGTCGAGAGAGGGCAGCCAATCTCTAAAATGGGATCGACAGGCAGATCAACAGGGCCGCATGTGCATTTCGAAGTTCTACTGAACGACCGTCAAATCGATCCGATTCGATTCGTTCAATCCAAGGCCTGATAATCCTCCAGAATAACGAATCGGCCATGACCGGGAAGGCATTCTCGGGCATAATATACCCTTTTGTATTTCTCGCTATAACAAGACACCAATTCGCTGATAATCCCAAACCATAGACATGATTTCGAATCTCGCAAGCAAGATATTTGGTAGCCGTAACGACAGAATAATCAAACGACATGGCAAGACAGTTCAGATAATCAATCAGCTGGAACCCGAGTTCGAAGCCTTGACTGACGAGCAACTGGCAGCAAAAACACTGGAGTTTCGTCAACGCCACACCGATGGTGAGTCCCTGGACCAGTTATTGCCGGAAGCATTTGCCGCTGTCCGTGAAGCCGGTAAGCGTGTTCTCAACATGCGGCATTTTGATGTACAGCTGATTGGCGGCATGGTGCTGCACAGCGGCAAAATATCCGAAATGCGTACCGGTGAAGGCAAAACCCTGGTCGCAACACTGGCCGCCTATCTTAATGCCATACCGGGCAAGGGCGTGCATGTGGTTACTGTTAATGACTACCTGGCAAGCCGTGACGCCGCCTGGATGGGTCGCCTCTACAATTTTCTGGGCCTGACAACCGGTGTCAGTCTGAGTGGCCTCGATCACGCTGCGAAGAAGCAGGCCTATGCTGCGGATATTACCTATGGAACCAATAACGAATTTGGCTTTGATTACCTGCGTGACAACATGGCCTTTACCCTTGAGGACAAGGTGCAGCGTGAGCTTAATTTCGCCATTGTCGACGAAGTCGACTCCATTCTGATCGATGAAGCACGTACACCGCTGATTATTTCCGGTGCGGTTGATGACAGCAGTGAACTTCACCTGCACTTTAAAGATATCGTCAAGAGACTGGAACGTGGTGAGATGAAAGAAAAGGATGAGCCGGAAGAGGGCGATTTCACGATTGATGAGAAACATCGTGCCGTTCATATTACAGAACAGGGCCATCAGCGCGTAGAAGAAATACTCATTGCAGAAAACATTCTTCCTGCCAATGAGAGCCTTTACAGTGCCAAGAATATCAATTTGTTGCATTACCTGAATGCGGCTTTACGTGCGGATGCATTGTTCGAGCGTGATGTGCATTACATTGTCAAGGACAACCAGGTTGTTATTGTCGATGAGTTTACCGGCAGGACCATGCCAGGCCGTCGCTGGTCTGAAGGTTTGCACCAGGCGGTTGAGGCCAAGGAAGGGGTGCCTATCCAGAGTGAGAACCAGACCTTGGCATCAATTACCTTTCAGAATTACTTCAGGCTGTATAACAAGCTTTCCGGTATGACCGGTACTGCCGACACTGAAGCTCCTGAATTGATGCAAATCTACAGTCTGGAAGTCGTTATCATCCCAACCAACAAGCCGATGATACGCAACGATATGACGGACCAGGTATTCCTTACCAAGGAGGAAAAGTACGAAGCAATACTCAATGACGTCAAGGATTGCGTTGAACGCAAGCAACCTGTTCTCGTCGGCACTGCTTCTATCGATGTCTCTGAAAAAATATCCGCCTTGTTGAAAAAACATGGCATACAGCACAATACATTGAACGCGAAGCAGCATGAGAACGAAGCGAATGTTATTGCCCAGGCCGGCCGCCCCGCTGCTGTCACCATTGCTACCAACATGGCGGGACGTGGCACAGATATTGTGCTGGGCGGTAATCTCGAGGCTGAGCACGATGCTATACCGGATGCTTCTGCAGAGGAAAAGCATAATCTGACCGAGGACTGGCATCAGCGCCACCGCACCGTGCTCGAGGCTGGTGGACTGCACGTTATCGGCAGCGAACGCCATGAATCCAGACGTGTAGATAATCAGCTGCGCGGACGCTCGGGACGGCAGGGAGACCCCGGTTCAAGCCGTTTCTATCTCTCTTTACAAGATGACCTGATGCGAATTTTCGCATCCGACAAGGTCGGTGCCCTGATGAAAAAACTGGGCATGCAGCAGGGTGAAGCAATCGAGCACCCCTGGGTGACCCGTGCGATCGAGAATGCACAGCGAAAGGTCGAGGGCCATAACTTCGATATTCGCAAGCAGTTGCTTGAATATGACGATGTTGCCAATGACCAGCGTAAGGTTATTTATGCACAGCGTAATGAAATGATGGCGTCTGATGATTTATCCGAGGTCGTGCGCAATATTCGCGAGGATGTGGTGTATGACATCGTATCGGAATATATCCCGCATGGCAGTCTTGATGAACAATGGGACCTGCAAGGCCTGCAGGAAGCAATGAACAATGAGTTCGGTCTGGATATGCCTGTCAAGCAGTGGCTGGATGAAGATGCCGATCTGAATGAGGACGGTCTGCGCAACAAGATTCTGGATACGCTCATTGCAGATTATGAAGCCAAGGAGCAAATGGTAGGCGCAGAGGGTATGCGTCAGTATGAGAAATATATTCTGTTGCAGGTACTGGATAAATTATGGAAGGAACATCTCGCGGCGATGGATTATTTACGCCAGAGCATCGGTTTACGTGGTTATGCACAAAAGAACCCGAAACAGGAATACAAGCGTGAGTCATTCGCCATGTTCAGCGAACTGCTGGATCGCATCAAGCACGAGGCAGTGACCTTGCTGTCTAAGGTGCAGATTCGTGCCCGCGAGGAAGTTGAGGACCTGGAGCAGCAGGGTCATCAGCAACCGGAAAACATCAGCTATCAGCACCGGCAGGCTGAGGGTATTCATGAAGCCGCGCAGGCGGAAAGTAATGAAACAGCTGCTGCCGCTGAACCCCAACAGCCCTATGTGCGTGGCGAACGCAAACTCGGTCGCAATGAACCCTGCTGGTGCGGTTCGGGTAAAAAATACAAACATTGTCACGGCAAGCTTGATTAATGGCAGTCGGTTTATCGCAACCGGATAACGTGTTTCCTGTCAAAGGTGTGCAGCTGGCGACTACCGTTGCCGGGATCAAGAAAGGAGTAAAGCCGGACGTTGTTCTCATTACCTTCAATCCGGGTACAGTTTGTGCCGGTGTGTTTACCCGCAATGCATTTTGTGCCGCGCCGGTAGCGATTGCGAAAAATCATCTGGCGCAGGCAGATACCAGGGCTCTGTTGATTAACTCAGGTAACGCGAATGCCGGTACCGGAAACCAGGGTGTGATCGATGCCCGGCAGAGTTGTAAACTGCTTGCCGGTGAGCTTGGTTTTGAAACCAGCCAGGTGTTGCCCTTTTCCACCGGTGTCATTGGCCAGGACCTGCCAATGGACAAGCTGGGGTCTGCTATCAGACAATTGCCACACGAACTTGCTGAAGATGCATGGCTGCAAGCTGCAGTTGGAATCATGACGACCGACACGGTCGCCAAGGCCTGCTCGCGCAGGCTCGAAATTGATGGCAAGGAAGTGACCATTACAGGTATTGCTAAAGGCTCCGGCATGATTCACCCTGATATGGCTACCATGCTTGCTTTTGTCGCGACGGACGCCACGGTTGAACGTGAGTGGCTTCAGTACTGCCTGAAAGCTGCTGTCGATATTTCGTTCAACAGTATTACAGTCGACGGCGATACGTCGACCAACGATGCCAGCATACTCGCGGCAACAGGCGCCTCAGGCTGCCATGCCCTGGCAGGTCATTGCACGGACAGTGCTGAATTCCAGGTGGCTCTGAACGAAGTGTTTACCCAGCTCGCACAGGCCATAATCCGTGATGGTGAAGGTGCAACCAAGTTTGTAACAATCCTCGTTGAATCTGCTGCCACCGTCGACGAGGCTCGGAAAGTCGCGTATACGATTGCGCATTCACCTCTGGTAAAGACCGCACTGTTTGCGAGCGACCCGAACTGGGGCAGGATACTGGCGGCCGTCGGGCGGGCTGGTGTTGAAGATTTGAATATCAATGAAGTGCATATCTATCTGGGTGATGTCTGCATTGTCCGCAACGGTGGTCGTGACCATGATTATGCAGAGGCCATGGGGCAGAAAGTCATGCAGCAGAATGAAATTACAATCCGTGTCGCTCTCAACCGGGGGAGCGAGCTGGCAACTGTCTGGACAACAGACCTGTCATACGATTATGTAAAGATCAATGCTGAATATCGCACCTGAGCAGAATCATATTCAGTGGCTAATACATTTATACATGTTGCTGTTGCAGCAATTGTAAATGACAAGGGAGAAGTCCTTGTCAGTCAACGCAAGCAGGGTACCCACCTCGAAGGTTACTGGGAGTTTCCGGGCGGCAAAATTGAGCAGGGCGAGTCACCTGAATCTGCCCTGGCGCGCGAACTCAAAGAAGAACTTGATATCGTGCCGCTATCAAGTCGGCCGTTGATCAGAACCCGTTATCATTATCCCGGCAAGTCGGTATTGCTCGATGTCTGGAGAGTCAAGTCCTATGCCGGTGAGCCCCGTGGCGTTGAGGGGCAGCAAATCGAATGGTGTGCTGTCAATCATCTGGATAACAGGGAATTTCCCCCGGCCGATCTACCCGTTATCAATGCGCTGCTATTACCCTGCCGTTACTTGATAACCGGTCAGTTTTCCAGCATGTCTGATTTTGAAACCAGGCTTTTCAGTGCGCTGAGCGACGGCATCAGGCTTGTGCAGTTGCGTTTGAAACATGACTGGGTTGAAGCCAATGGTGAATCGTTTGCACTGGAGATAATCCGTCAGTGTTCAGCCTTGTGCACGCAAAATTCTGCGGCAATGCTGCTGAATGTGCCCGAGAATATTCAGCCTGAAATTCATGATGGTATTCACTTGACCAGTAAACAGTTGAA
>JASFVM010000343.1:0-3187 GCA_050049835.1 Gammaproteobacteria bacterium | reverse complement strand
CTCGATAACACAATTGGCTTTGATAATACTGCTTCGCCCTATCTTTACATTCCGACCGATGACGACCCCGGGTCCGATAATGGCATCCTTGCTTATGCTGGCTGATTCATGTATCACGGCTGAAGGGTGAATGGCCGGCCATTCGATGTCGCGGTGATCATGATCCGCATACGCCTGGCGAATCAGCGCCTGGGCCAGGCGCACGTTCCTGCTGACAAGAACGGCTGTCGCTGACAAAGGTGAAAAATGCTCAAGCAGATTTGCCTGCGTGACAACAGCTGAGGGTCGTGACTTGATTGCCCGGTCGACAAAATCGGCATTGTCGACAAATATCAGCGATGATGAGCCGCTGTTTTCGACCGGGTCGATGCTGGTTATTTCCGTATCCGGCCCGGTTAGTTGATCAATGATCCCCCGGTCATGAAATGTTTCGAATATCTGGCTGGCCTTTATTCTCATAACTGCCCTTGCGGTGAGTATGCTGATTTAGCGGATTGTACCAGTATTAGTCGAACAATCCCGCTATGTGCTCGGCCGTGTGGCGGATATCGGGATCTGCGAACAGTCCACTGATGACGGCAGTCATGTCAGCACCGGCATCAATAACGGATCCTGCATTTGATTTATTTATGCCACCAATTGCGCACACGGGTATTTCGAGCCGTGCTTTGGCATCTCGTATCAGTTCACAGCTCGCCTGGCGTGCTTCCGGTTTGGTTGATGAAGTATATACAGCACCGAATGCCACATAGTCTGCACCGGCTGACTGGGCATCAAGCGCACGTTCGATCAGGTTGTAACAGGAAATACCGATGATGGCCTCTGCGCCGAGCTCAAGCCTGGCCTGGTCGATGGAGATATCATTTTCTCCCAGATGCACACCATCAGCGGCAACCGTTTTTGCCAGGTTTATATCATCGTTAATGATCAGGCGGGCATTGTACTCATTACACAGGGTGCGCAACGCCAGGGCCTGTTCGAGCCGTTTATTCGTATTCGCCGATTTGTCGCGGTACTGGATAATGGCGGCCCCGCCGCTGAGCGCCTGCTCAATCGCAACAGTAAAATCAGTTTCGGAAATCAGTTTTTCATCAGTGATCGCGTACAGACCACGTAGTCTTTTCCGGTTCACTTGTTTTTTTGCTGTGCCCAGAAGAAGCGGTTGGGGTGGTACTGGCCCATGCCAATACGTTTGCCGTGTACAAGGGTTTTGTGTGTGTAATCGAGCGCCTGATGGACTGCGTTCTCGATTTCAGACTCGATGGTCATCATTGCGGCCAGGCTTGAGGCAAGCGTGCAACCCGAGCCATGGTATTTGTGAGGCAGTCTCTCGTAGGAGTAGCGTTTGAGTTCGCGGTGATTGCCATACAGTGTATGTACCACGTCCTGTGTTTTACCGTGCGTGCCGGTCAGTAGTACATACTGGCACCTGGTTTCAAGCAAGCTCATGGCAGCAGCTGCCGGTGTATCCGAGCCGGGTGCAAGTGCGTGCACTTCAAAAATGTTTGGTGTAAGTACGGTTGTCAGTGGCAGTAGCAGACTGCGCACACTTTCGACCAGGCCCGGTGTGCTCAGGGCGCCGTCTTTTTCTGTGCTGAACACCGGATCGTAAACAACTTTTATCTCGGGATAATCAACAAGGATTGAATGAATGGCTTCAGCAATCTCGGTACTGCCGACCATGCCTATCTTGATGACACTAACCGGCATGTCCTCCAGCACGGCTCTCGCCTGTTCGACAATCAGGTCGGACGGCATGGGTGCGAATGACATGACATCCTGGGTGTCCTGGACGGTGGCAGCAGTAATGATAGGCGCGCACAATGCGCTCTGGCTGCTGATGGCTTCAATATCCGCAAGAATACCCGCACCACCCGATGGGTCGAGGCCGGAAAAGCAGAGTACAACAGGTGTGATTGATTCAGTCACGGGCTAAAGTTTATTCGGCAAGGCAGCAATGGCAAGCGAATTTTTTAATAATCTGCAAACAAACACCCTTTCGAAGCAGGTCGGAAAAATAACAGGAATCGCTGTGGTTTTTTACAGCATCCTGATGTGTACAATAACGCATCTTTGAATTTATGGGAAATAGTAATGACATTCAATAAATGGGTCTGTGTCGTTTGTGGTTATGTTTATGATGAGGAACTGGGTGATCCGGATCACGGTATTGCCGCCGGTACACGATGGGAGGATGTACCCGATGATTGGGAATGCCCCGAGTGCGGTGCCGGTAAATCGGATTTTGAGATGCAGCTGGTTTAGTTAGAGCTGAATATCTGTGTCCGGCATTCAGTATGCGGCATTTCTTGATCTCGATTCGGTCGATCGTGGTGATCTCGATTTATCAGTGCTCAACCGGGCCGTCGACAACTGGCAATGGTATGGCCTGGTCGGGGATGAAGAGCTGCATGAAGTGCTGGCACAGGCCGAGCTTGTTGTTACTAACAAGGTGCCGCTGACCGGCGTGCATCTGTCGCAAGCAAAAAAACTGCAGCTGATATGCGTTGCTGCGACAGGCACGAACAACATCGATCTTGATGCTGCAGCAACACATAATATCCCGGTATGTAATGTTCACGGTTATGCCACGCCCTCGGTGGTGCAGCATGTATTCACGCTCCTGCTGACACTCACCACGCGTTTTAATGAAGTAACATCGGCAGTGAAACGGGGTGACTGGAGCAGGAGCAAATTTTTCTGCCTGTTGGATTACCCTGTTCGGGAACTGGCCGGCAAAACCATTGGCATTATCGGTTATGGCGCTCTGGGCAAGGCGGTGGCGCATGTGGCCGAAGCTTTTGGCATGCAGGTATTGCTGGCGAAACGAAACCATAATGATCATCGGCCCGGGCGCATCGCACTGGAAGAGCTGTTGCCCCGCGTTGATGTGCTTTCACTGCATTGCCCTCTGATCAAAGAAACACAAGGCCTTATCGGTGCTGATGAACTGGTGCTGATGAAGAAGGATGCTGTGCTGATCAATACGGCCCGGGGCGGACTTGTTGATGAAGCTGCGCTGGTTGAGGCGCTGCTGCAGAAAAAACTGGGTGGGGCGGCAGTTGATGTCATCGAAGCGGAGCCACCACCGGATAACTATCCATTGCTGGAAGTTTCACTGCCCAACCTGATTGTAACGCCACATGTTGCCTGGGCAAGCCGTGAATCGCGCCAGCGCCTGCTGGAC
>JASFVM010000342.1:0-3190 GCA_050049835.1 Gammaproteobacteria bacterium | reverse complement strand
TACCTCCTTCGGCATCAGCATCGATATCGATGATTCACTGTCAAAGCAGCCGCTGTTGCGTGACATTCAGTACTTCAACTCGGAGGACAGGTCCGCGTCACTGATGATCAAGCGGATCCATGATCTGAGCATCATCGAGTTCCTGGAAGAGCTGCGTGACGTTGGGTATCGTGACATGCGCGATGGCGTCATCCTGGGAATAACCGGCGAACCCGTCGAAGCTGACATCGAGTCAGGACGCGGACTGCTGATACCTGTGAGAGGCCGGATTCGCGGCCAGCAGATCACGGGTGTGGTCGGTGCCTATTCGGGCCATGAAGGCCAGGGCTTTCTCGTTATCGGTACTGCCAAACCTGAATACTGGGCTGCGTGGAACCCTCGCATGAAGACGATGTTCAATAGCGTCCGCTTTGTCGAGGTCGACCGTGAAGCGATAGTCAAGGAATGGGAAAACAGGCTCAAGGGCAAGAAGCTGCAGTACAAGCACGCCAACGTGACCAGCAATCCCGCAGCAGGCGCGTTTTACGGTGGCGCAGCGCACCGGGACTACTACCTGTGCAGTGACGGCACCGTGATGCGTAAATCGGGCTCAGTTGGCCGCGTAGCGGGACAGAACATGACGGTTTACAGCCGCAGTATGAACCAGAGCCGGGGCACATGGTATGTGATCTTGTCTGAGGGCGCACCCTATCTGGTCGTGCGAGATGGCCGCGAGCAAGAGCTCATGCTGGAAGATGAGGGAGATAATTTCCTGTTGAACGGCAAGCCGTACATCATCACCGACAACAACCTGTGCAAGTGAGAATCCGTAAGGCCAGCGGGCTATCCTGTCGTGCATGGTTCTCGAAATGACTGTCATTCAAACCTGTTATGACACGTGAGGTAAACATAATGCGTAGCTTCATATCATCAATATCCATCATCCTGGGCCTCGGCTGTTTTATCGGCATCGGCAATGCGGCGAATTTCAGCGACAAGAGCATCGGTATCAGCATCGACCTCGATGACGATCTTGCCGAACAGACGCAATGGCAAGGCTGGCGTATCTTCAGTTCACCGGACAACGCTGCGTCGGTGTTTATCAGGTCTGCCTATGATCTTCGCCTGTATGACCTGAGGGAGTCCCTGAAAGGCGGTAGCTGGCATGACGGCGGCGTCGACCTGGACGTGATGGATACTGAAAAACCGGCACAGGTCACTCAAGGCAGCGGCGTCCTCGTACCGGTCACGGGCCGCGTTGGCGAATACAAGGTCAGGGGCGTGTTCGGCGGTTTCTCCGGCTACGACGGCCAGGACTTCATTCTTCTCGCTGCGGCAAGGCCGGATTACTGGAGCGACTGGAAGCTGCGCATCAAGGCCATGATCGACAGCATTCGCTTTATCGAGCTCGACTACTGGGACATGATCGCGGGCTGGTATGCCCGGCTCGAGGGAAAGAGCCTGGTACAGGAAAACCCGGTCGCCCGGGGGCCGCTGGTACCAAAGCCGATCAACCTGTGCAGCAACGGTACCGTGGCGGATAAAAAGCCCGCAAACACCCAGCCCGCAGCAACTGCGGCGCAACAGACAGTGTGGAACGGCTATGCCTGGGTGACCGTGCCCGTGGCGCCGATGCCGCGTCCCCCGGGCCGCTGGCGTATCGAACCGATCCGCGGCAAGCCTACGTTGTTGATTCGCCACGGACCGCTTCCGCAGGAATTCACGCTCGAAATGGAAGGCGATCAGCTGTACGTGAACGGAAAGCCCTATAGCATTACTGAAAACACACTGTGCCAGTAATCGTATTTCGGCGCGGCTAACACGCAGAACAGGGATGCTACCCTTTAGTTTTAACGTATAAAGGGTAGTGTACCTTTTCGATCATGTGTCTTTGAAAGTCGGGGCAATTCAGTCTGTCCCCTGTTATTGCAATAATCTCGTGTACTCACAGTAAAAGTGTCGTGGCAATCAGGAATATACTTCGAATAGGGCACCCGGACCTGTTACAGATATCGACGCAGGTCAGAGAGTTTAACTCTACCGATCTCGATAAGCTCATCGAGGACATGTGGGATACCATGCGGCAGGAAAATGGGGTCGGGCTGGCGGCACCTCAGATCGGTGTTCATCAGCGCGTAGTTATATTCGGGGATGTGGGCCATTCACATCACCCTGTTGCCCCCGAAGTGCCTCCAACGATACTGATCAACCCCCACATCACGCCGTTGACCGACATAACCGATGAACAATGGGAAGGCTGCCTGAGCGTGCCTGGAATGCGCGGCCTGGTGCCACGTTATACGCATATCCGTTATAGTGGTTTCGATCCGCTGGGTAACCGCTTCGAACAAGAGGCATCGGACTTCCATGCACGCGTGGTGCAGCACGAATGCGATCACCTCGACGGTATACTGTATCCACAACGCATGACTGATCTGACTGCATTTGGATTCCGCGAGGAACTCGAGCAATCCGGACGTATGCCGGCACAACCCTGCGATGATTGAGTCAACCCGTTTTGTACTGCTCGGAACGGGCGGCCTGTTTACCCGTACTGTTGCTAACAAGTTGATCCACCGGCAAACCATTCCCGTCGCCTATATCCAGGCCGGAGAGCAACCCGCTCATCTTGCCGGTTTCAGTCAAATCGATATCGAGGTCCCGTCTTCCGACAACAGCCTGGAATCCCTGCTTAAGCAACACTCGTTGACCTGTTATTACGAAACCGGAATATCACTGGCGCAGACCATAACAAATCTTGACTGCCATTTTCTGCTGGTGGCTTGCTGGCCGCAAAAACTTCAGGCTGACGTGCTCAATGCGGTTTCCGGCGCAGCACTAAACCTGCACCCGTCACTGTTACCCCGCTTTCGTGGACGCGCCCCGATTGCCGACCAACTGTCCAGTGAAGACCGGCATTTTGGTGTCACTTTGCACCTGCTGGACAATCAATTGGATACCGGTGATATTGTTGATCAGCAACCGTTTCCGGTGCCGGATAATGCGACTCACGATGAAATCGAAATGCGGGCGGCTGAAGTCGGGTCAGACCTGTTCATTGATGCGATCAAGCACTTTCATTACCCTGGCTGGAATTTGAAGCGGCAGCAATCCAGTTAGGACTGTGTATGGTAATAAGTGGGGGCAGACTCGGTTGATTATCCGCAAACAGCAATACAAGTTTCATCTGACCCCACTTATTGAATAAGTT
>JASFVM010000341.1:0-3192 GCA_050049835.1 Gammaproteobacteria bacterium | reverse complement strand
ACTCAGTATGTGAGGAAGATGTTATCTCAAGCCAGAGTCGAGATGTCTGCCGAAGAAATTCCTTTTAAATCATGGAGCACACTGCCTGATCTGGCATTACTGGCCATCAATCACCATCAGGAAGATAGCAAGAATTTCTGGCACTGGGTTGTTTTCAAGCGTACAGATGGTCAGGCTTCTGTATTGGACTCGGCAAGTTATCTGCCATCCAATATTCGAACGGACTTCAGTGAAATGCAGCCCAGGTGGTACATCGAGATCAGGAATGTATAACCAGGCTATTAAATTTGCGCCCTACGGTTGCCGGACGCTCGTTCCTCGAACCGTTTATAGTGTCGTTAGCTGCAAAAATTATATCGAGGTAACACATGACGCATCATGAAGTGCACAGGTCACATCGCGTAGGCTGGCTACGACCCGCTGTATTAGGTGCAAACGATGGCATCGTATCTACTGCCAGCCTTGTTATTGGTGTGGCAGCTGCAAGTACAACACATGAAAACATACTTCTGGCAGGAGTTGCTGGCCTGGTTGCAGGTGCCATGTCTATGGCGGCTGGTGAGTACGTATCCGTCAGTTCTCAGTCTGATACAGAAAATGCCGACCTGGCACTCGAAAAAATATCATTAGAGAACGATATAGAGTTTGAAAAGGATGAGCTCGCAAAAATTTATCAAAATAGAGGGCTTGAACCTGATCTGGCAAAAGTAGTAGCTGAACAATTAATGGCCCACGACGCACTTGGTGCGCATGCCAGAGACGAAATTGGCATATCAGAGAGTGCTAATGCCCGCCCGGTTCAGGCGGCATTTTATTCAGCCGGTGCATTTACAGTTGGTGCCGCACTTCCATTATTGGTGGCATGGACGATTTCAGGATTTTACCTGATACCCTTTGTGGCTATTTTCTCGCTTGTATTTCTGGCGCTCCTTGGTGGCATTGCCGCGCGCACTGGTGGCGCATCTATTACTGTCGGTGCTATGAGAGTGACTTTTTGGGGTGCGCTGGCAATGGCTTTAACCGCAGCAGTAGGACATATATTTGGTGTGGCGGCATAATGAGTTATTTACCTATAGCAACAATCCCTCTATGCGCAGCAAACAATCGGGTCAGGTTGACGCCGAAAAGCGACGTAACTTACCCAAAACGCTAGAGCATAATAAAGATCGAGTCCGCCATGTTTTCTGCACTCAGACAGTCAATCAAAAACAAGCCCTCATTTTCAGAAATCCATATGAATGTGCTAGCTGGATTAACAGTTGGAGTCATCGCGCTTCCACTGTCAATGGCACTGGCCATCGCCAGCGATGTAGCGCCACAGCACGGTCTTTATACAGCAATCGTCGCGGGTATTGTTATAGCGTTAACGGGCGGGTCAAAAGTCAATATTTCGGGACCAACGGCCGCTTTTGTGGTCGTTCTGTTGCCTATTGTTCACCAGTTCGGTATCGGTGGCCTGTTAATGAGTGGACTTATGGCTGGCTTTATTCTTATATTAATGGGTGTTGGCAAGCTTGGAAGGTTAATTGAAATCGTTCCTTATTCAGTAACGGTAGGATTTACTGCCGGAATTGGAGTCGTAATTGCAACTTTTCAGATAAAGGATTTTCTGGGCTTGAGTGTAGAAAACTTTGATGGTCACTACCTGCACAAACTGTCAGTTATTCTCCAGGCGTTTCCATCTATTAATTGGCAGGAAGCCATAACGGGTGTTTTAACGTTGTTGATATTGTTGGTATGGCCGAAGTTTCGATCAAAAATCCCCGGGCATCTTGTTGCGCTGCTGGTTGTCAGTTTATTAGCCTGGATTGCCTCTCAATGGCTGCCTGATTTTTCTGTCGCTACGATCGGCAGTCGATTTACATTCGAAGTAAATGGTGTATCGGGAAATGGTATTCCGCCGATACTTCCCGGTTTTGAATGGCCCTGGAATTTACCCGGTGCCGACGGTGCTCCTATTGGTTTGAGCTTTAATCTCGTTAAGGAGCTGTTGCCATCGGCTATTGCGATTGCTGTTCTGGGTTCTCTGGAGTCGCTATTGTGTGCGGTTGTTGCCGATGGCATGTCCGGTAAAAAGCATAATCCGAATGACGAACTTATCGGACAAGGCATTGGGAACATCGTCTCTCCGTTGTTTGGCGGCATACCCGCAACAGCTGCAATTGCCAGAACCGCAGCAAATGTAAAGTCAGGGGGGAGCCTGCCTCTGGCATCCGTTATTCATGGAGTCTTCATACTCGCCAGTATGTTGCTTCTGACTCCTGTCCTGTCGTACATCCCAATGTCATCAATGGCAGCATTGTTATTGATGGTGGCATGGAACATGAGTGAGGCAAAGCATTTTGTTCGCACGATAAGGATAGCGCCACGAGATGATGTCTTCGTATTGATTCTATGTTTTTCTCTAACGGTTCTGTTTGATATGACCATTGCTGTTGCCATTGGGATGAGTTTGGCAACCATGCTGTTTATTAAAAGAAGTATTCACCTGACCGAGGGATCTGCTGTTGAGAAAAGTCATGAAGGATATGATTTGCCGGAAAGTATTGTTGTTTACGACATTAATGGGCCGCTGTTCTTCGGGTCGGCACAAAAAGCATTAAAAACCATTTCATCGGTTAGACCAGAGGTACGTGCCGTCATACTCGATATGGAGGAGGTCACGATGTTGGATATGAGCGCGATTGTCGCCATGGAATCTATTGCAAATGACTTTCAGCAGCGCAACATTGGATTGGTGATAAATAGTTTGAAACCACGCATGATATTAAAACTTCGAAACGCTGGAATTCGCAAGAGAGCTGGAAAGGTGGCATATTCAAGACAATTTAGCGAGGGCCTGGAGGCTGCAAAAAAAATGCTCTAAGTAAAAGGGGCGCAGCGAATATATTTTGACCAGATTTACAAAAAGGGAGCAGATTTATTTTCCGGTTTTAATACATTGAAGAGAAATGCATCAAACTTCATGTAAAGATTAAGGATTGCCCGCGAAAGAGCGATTAATATTGTTGAATTGTTCATGCCACTTTATACGGCGCAGACAGCTTAAAGGAAGTGATCTGTTCATTGATGAGGCGGGTAATATTTCGGGCCGGAAGATAGAGTTCCGAGCCCAGGGCGTCCATGTCATAATGAAATCGGAAGAAAAGATAAATCCGGACCATTTTTGTTCTTGAGTGGTATTTAACGAGC
>JASFVM010000340.1:0-3194 GCA_050049835.1 Gammaproteobacteria bacterium | reverse complement strand
TTTTTTCGCTGTTTCGCTGGCTATTGAACACGCAGCCGCGAAACAGCGAGAATCGCATTGGCACCAAGACGCTCCTTGGTTTCTGTGCCATCGAGTTCAATCATTTTTTTATCTACAGCATTCTGATCGAGCGCATCCATACCGATGAGTGCATCTCGTATCTCGGTATTGACATTGCCGACAGCATGAGCCACACCCTTACCCTGGTAGCGGTTTTTATCACCGTCACGCAGTTCAAGTGCTTCCCTTTCCCCTGTTGACGCACCGGAGGGAACCGCAGCACGTCCCATCACTTCGCTGGCCAGTGTTACCTCAGCTTCTACTGTCGGATTTCCACGTGAATCCAGAATTTCACGTGCATGAATATTCACAATATTTGACATGATTTACCCTAAATGACGAATTATTTTTTTGAATCGAAAATCCGCGATCAACGCGCTTCTTCAAACTGATCTGATTTTACTATGTTGTCGATGGCGACGAGCGTTTTCAGTAAGGATTCCATCCTGTCGAGAGGCCATGCATTGGGGCCATCACTCAGCGCCCTGGCCGGATCCGGGTGGGTTTCCATGAACAGACCTGAAATACCGGCCGCTACAGCTGCTCTTGCGAGCACCGGAACATGCTCGCGCTGACCGCCGGATGACGTACCCTGCCCGCCGGGCAGCTGTACTGAATGTGTTGCATCGAAAACGACCGGACAGCCGGTGTCGCGCATGACAGCGAGAGCACGCATGTCGGAGACAAGGTTGTTGTAACCGAAGGAAACGCCGCGCTCACATACCATGATGTGCTCATTACCGGTGGAACGTGCCTTGTCGACAACATTTTTCATATCCCAGGGCGCCAGAAACTGACCTTTCTTGATATTGACCGGCTTACCTGCCGCTGCAACCCGTAAAATAAAATTCGTCTGCCTGCATAAAAAAGCCGGTGTTTGCAGCACATCGACCACGTCTGCAACTTCATCGATAGGCGTATCTTCATGCACATCGGTAATCACAGGCACATCAATTTCATCCCTGACCTTTTGCAGGATACGCAATCCTTCTTCCATGCCCGGCCCTCGAAAACTGTCGCCGGCGGAACGATTAGCCTTGTCAAAGGATGATTTGTAGATAAAGTTGATGCCCAGCCTTTCAGTGATTGCCTTGAGCTCGGCTGACGTTTGCAGTGCCAGCTTTTCACTCTCGATCACACACGGACCCGCTATCAGGAACAGTGGCTGGTCCAGCCCGGCATCAAAACCGCACAGTTGCATCAGGCAGCGACCTCGCCCGACCGAACATGCCTGTTATGTCTTTGCAGAGCAGCTTTGATGAATGAGCTGAAAAGCGGATGACCATCGCGTGGCGTCGAAGTGAATTCCGGATGGAACTGGCATGCAAGGAACCACGGGTGGTCTTCAAGTTCGACCACTTCAACCAGGCTGTTGTCACTGGATTTTCCGCTGATGACCAGACCCGCCTCGACAAGGGAATCCAGATAGGTGTTATTGAACTCGTAGCGGTGGCGATGGCGTTCAACAATCGTATCCGCGCCATAGGCCCTGTGTGCCAGCGTACCCGGAACGAGATTGCAGCTTTGTCCACCGAGACGCATGGTGCCGCCAAGGTCTGAATCCTCATGGCGCTTTTCTATGCTGCCATCTTGCTCGATCCATTCGGTGATCAGCGCGATCACCGGATCGGGGGTGCCGGCATCGAATTCACTGCTGTGCGCATGCGGAATATGTGCAACATGCCGCGCAAATTCAATCACAGCGACCTGCATACCCAGACATATACCCAGGTACGGAATCTTGTTTTCACGCGCATATTTGACTGCGGCTATCTTGCCTTCAACACCGCGATCGCCGAAACCGCCGGGTACCAGTATCGCATCAAGACCTACCAGTGAACTGAAATCGCCACTCTCCAGGCTGACTGAATCAATGTAGATAATATTGACCTTCGATTTGTTCTTGATGCCGGCATGTGACAGAGCCTCGTTCAATGACTTGTATGATTCGGTCAAATCAACATACTTACCTACCATGCCGATGTTAACTTCATGTTCAGGATGTTTCATGGTATCGACCACATTCTGCCAGTCAGACAGATCAGCCGGCGGCAGATCGAGATGCATCTTGCGTGCAATAATTTCATCGACACCCTGGTCATGCAGCCAGATCGGTATCTCGTAAATATTGCCCATGTCTTTTGCAGAAATGACCGCTTTTTCCTCGACATTGGTAAACAACGCGATTTTTCGGCGTTCATCTTCAGGCAATAGTCTTTCTGACCGACACAGCAGGATGTCCGGCTGAATACCGATTGAGCGCAGCTCCTTGACCGAGTGCTGGGTCGGCTTGGTCTTGACCTCTCCGGCGGTTGCGATGTAGGGAACGAGCGTAAGGTGAATGAAGATCGCGCGCTCATGGCCGAGTTCGACGCCCATCTGGCGGATGGCCTCCATGAATGGCAATGATTCAATGTCCCCGACAGTACCGCCGATTTCGACCATGGCAATATCTGCATCGCCCGCGCCTTCGACGATGCAGCGTTTGATTTCATCGGTTATATGCGGAATGACCTGAACCGTACCGCCCAGGTATTCACCTTTGCGCTCCTTGCGGATTACGCTCTCGTAAATCTTGCCCGTGGTAAAGTTACTTGATTTGCCGGTTTTGGTGCGTACGAAACGCTCGTAATGTCCGAGGTCCAGGTCTGTTTCCGCGCCATCTTCTGTAACAAATACTTCACCATGCTGAAAGGGACTCATGGTGCCGGGATCTACGTTGATGTAGGGATCCAGCTTGAGCATTCTGATTTTGAGGCCACGGCTTTCAAGAATGGCGCCGATGGAAGCGGAAGCGATACCTTTACCTAATGAAGAAACAACACCACCGGTAATAAAAATATATCGCGTCATGAAAAAGGAACGCCTTGCGTTATTTTTAAAATAACCAAGCGAGGATGCTTTGGTCTCGATGGGCGTCTATAGTACCAACTATCAGGTGCGGTCTCAATCGAAAACAGCAGGCTATGCATAAACATCTGCGCCGTACTATTATCCGTTATCACCATCAACCCGCTTGCATTATTACAAGTATTTACTTTAATTAATATACATATCTTACTGTTTTATATAACTTATTGATGCCGTATTTTCATGCAACCTGTAGATGCATACCGACACGCCCTGAATGAAAA
>JASFVM010000339.1:0-3195 GCA_050049835.1 Gammaproteobacteria bacterium | reverse complement strand
CAGCCTGCGCACAAATTAATGATGACAGGTAGCCAACTGACAAACCATTTCCTGATCGCCATGCCGGGATTGATGGATGACAACTTCAATCAGGCCGTCACCTATATCTGCGAGCATGACGAAAACGGCACGTTTGGCATTGTCATCAACCGTGAGTCCGATATCACGCTGGATGACGTCATGCAGCAAATGCAAATACCTTATCCGACTGAACAGCAAGACAATACACGGGTATTGACCGGTGGACCGGTGCAGTCGAACCGTGGTTTTATCCTGCACCGGCCAGCCGGCAACTGGGACTCGAGCCTGATTGTCACTGATACCATCGCCCTGACGACATCACGCGACATCCTGGAGGCCATCGCCGAGAACAGGGGGCCCGATGACAATATCATCGCGCTGGGCTATGCCGGCTGGG
Organism: Gammaproteobacteria bacterium; assembly: GCA_050049835.1. Taxonomy (GTDB): domain Bacteria; phylum Pseudomonadota; class Gammaproteobacteria; order SZUA-229; family SZUA-229; genus JABDQW01. Next base: position 2,777 of record JASFVM010000339.1, on the reverse strand, counting down.
GGCCCGGCCAGCTGGAACAGGAAATGGCTGCCAATACCTGGCTCAGCTGTCCTGCAGAGCAACAAATTATCTTCGAAACACCGGTTGAAAAACGCTGGCAGGCGGCTGCCGATCTGATCGGCGTCGATCTGCAGTTACTCAGTAATGACACCGGGCATGCATGACTAACAACCCGGTCCGTTGCGTCATCGGCTTCGATTTCGGACTCAAACGTATCGGCCTTGCCACCGGCCAGTTGATCACCGGCACGGCTTCCCCCCTGGCCACCCTGCGGGCAGTCAACCAGTCACCCGACTGGGGCAGTATTGAAAAGCACATCAGACAGTGGCAGCCGGATGCGCTGATCGTAGGTATTCCCTACCTGCTGGATGGCGGCGAAAGCGAAATTACCCGGGCTGCACGTAACTTCAGCAAAAAGCTTGCGCATCGCTTCGGATTGCCGGTGTACACGGTGGATGAAAGCCTCTCATCTGATGAAGCTGAAGAAGTACTCAGGCAGAATCTGAAAATTTCCAAGCACAACAAGCACGAGGTTGATAAAATGGCTGCCGCCGTCATTGTGCAACGATGGCTTGATTCACAACAAGACCGTTAACAAGGGTTCAGCATCTATGGATGAAATTGCCAAACCAGATCAACTTCTGGAGAAACTGGCAGACGATCTTGAGAAATTACTCAAAGAGCGCAAGATCGATGACCCTTTAATGGTGGGTATCCACACCGGCGGTGCCTGGATAGCCAGCACCCTGCACGCAAAACTCGGCATTTCCCAGCCGCTGGCAACACTGGATATCAGCTTCTACCGCGATGATTTCTCCCGCATCGGCATGAATCCGAAGGTCAAACCCTCCAGCCTGCCGCCGCAGGTTGAAGACAAACACATCATCCTGGTGGATGACGTGCTGCAAACCGGGCGTACCATACGTGCTGCGATGAACGAGATATTTGACTATGGACGCCCCGCCAGTATCACCCTTGTTTGCCTGGTCGACCGCAGTGGCAGGGAGCTACCGATTCAGGCTGATATTATCGGCCAGCATCTGCAGTTGAAACCTGAACAACACATAAAGCTGAGCGGCCCGGAGCCACTGGAATTTGTTATCACATAATCATGTGTCTGAGTTTGCCCAAAACACATTTTCAGACAACCCTGCTGGATACAGGTGACCGCCATGGTCAATAAACCAACCCGGCCAACCGACCCGATGATCGGCAATGACCGCTGGAACATACAGCTCGACAGCAATGGCCGATTAAAACATTTTCTCACGATCGAAGGCCTCGGCAGTGAAATACTGACCAGTATTCTCGATACCGCCGAAAGTTTTGCCAACGTTAATCAACAACGCGTAAAGAAAGTCCCGTTATTGCGCGGTAAGACGATAGTCAACCTGTTTTTCGAAGCCAGCACACGTACGCGAACAACTTTCGAACTGGCAGCCAAAAGGCTGTCAGCCGATATCCTCAATATCAATATCAGTACGTCGGCAACGAGCAAGGGCGAATCGCTGCTCGATACCTTGCAGAATCTTCAGGCCATGCTGTGTGACATGTTCATTGTGCGACACTGTGACTCGGGCGCCGCGCATTTCATCGCCGGCAATGTCGCGCCGCATATGAGTGTTATCAATGCAGGTGATGGCCGCCATGCTCATCCTACCCAGGCCATGCTCGACATGTTTACCATCCGCCGCAACAAGGGTCGGGACTTCGGCAAGCTGCGTGTCGCCATTGTCGGCGACCTGTTACACTCACGCGTGGCGCGTTCGCAGATTCACGCGCTGAATATCCTGAACACCGGCGATATACGTGTGATCGCACCGAAAACACTGCTTCCGGCCGACATCGATGACATGGGCGTGACCGTGTTCAACGATCTTGAGAGCGGTATCCGCGGTGCGGACGTGATTATCACGCTGCGCCTGCAGAAAGAGCGCATGCAGGGCGCGTTCCTTCCCAGTGAACATGAATATTACAGCCTTTACGGCCTGACTGAAGAGCGCCTGCGTGCAGCAAAGAATGACGCCATTGTCATGCATCCAGGCCCGATCAACCGCGGGGTTGAAATTGAATCGAAAGTGGCTGACGGTGTCCGCTCAGTGATACTCGACCAGGTCACCTACGGTATTTCCGTCCGCATGGCTATCATGTCCATGGTTCTCGGGCGCGAACCCGAACAAATCGACAAGGAAACGAAAGCATGAACCGCCTGCTTGTCTCCAGCGGCCTGATCCTCGATCCTGTTACCGAGTCGGTTAAAACCAGCGATGTTTACATTGCCGATGGCGATATCATTGCCATCGATCATATGCCGGATGGTTTCGAGGCCGACCAGACCATCGATGCAACCGGCCTGATCATCAGTCCCGGGCTGGTTGATATGTGTGCCCGCCTGAGGGAACCCGGATTCGAGTTCAAGGCGGACATCGGCAGTGAGACCATAGCAGCAGCCAGTGCCGGGATCACAACCCTGTGCTGTCCGCCTGATACTGATCCGGTCATTGACGAGCCCGCCGTTGTCGAACTGATTCACCGCAAGGCTGTTACTGCCGGTCATGCCAGTGTCGTGACCCTGGGGGCGCTGACCAATGGTCTTGAAGGTCAGTTATTGAGCGAAATGGGGGCACTGCAAGCGGCGGGGTGCGTGGGGGTCAGCAACTGCCGCAGGCCGGTGGCCAATACCCTGATCCTGCGCCGCGCTTATTCCTATGCAGCCAATATCGGCATGACAGTCTTTATCGAGCCCGATGAGCACTGGCTGAGTACGGGCGGTTGTG
>JASFVM010000338.1:0-3198 GCA_050049835.1 Gammaproteobacteria bacterium | reverse complement strand
TGCTTGATAAAACCCGTGCAATGCTTTCGCTATGGCGTTATTCTTGTTCGAGCAATCGACAGCAAAATGAGGAGAGACAATGTCGAAACCGTGGCTGCAAAGTTATCCTGAAGGCGTACCTGCAGAAATTTCAATTGATGAATATGCATCTGTTGCTGATATCTTTGACCAGAGTGTGTGCAAGTTCGAGGATCTTCCTGCCTACTCCAATTTCGGCAAGACAATCACGTACCAGGAAGTAAATGAATACACCTCGCAACTGGGCGGTTACTTGAAAAACGAACTGGCACTCGACAAGGGTACCAAAGTCGCGGTCATGATGCCCAACCTGTTGCAAAACCCGGTAGCGATATTCGGCATTCTGCGTGCGGGCATGGTGGTTGTGAATACCAACCCGCTGTATACCGCAAGAGAGCTGAAGCATCAGCTGAATGATTCAGGTGCAGAAGCCATCATCATCGTGGAAAATTTCTGTCACATCCTCGAAGATGTCATCGAACAAACGCCTGTCAAACACGTCATCATCACACGCATGGGTGACATGCTGCCATTTCCTAAATCGATGATCATCGACTTTGTTGTCAAACGTATCAAGAAAATGGTGCCTGCTTATAGCCTGCCTGGAGCGGTATCCTTCAAGAAGGCCTTGAAGCTTGGCGCCCAGCACCGTTTCAAAACCGTGCCAACCAGTCATGATGACATTGCCTTCCTGCAATATACCGGCGGTACCACGGGTATTTCGAAAGGGGCCATACTGACCAATAAAAACATGGTCGCCAATATGCAGCAGGCATCCGCATGGATACACAACATCATGGAAGAAGGCAAGGAAACCATAATCACAGCGCTGCCGCTCTATCATATCTTTTCATTAACCGCGAACTGCCTGACTTTCATGAAATATGGCGCGCTCAATTACCTGATTACCAATCCACGTGATATGAAAAATTTCGTCAAGGAACTCAAGAGCGTGAAGTTCACCGCCATTACCGGTGTAAACACCCTGTTCAACGGCCTGCTCAACACGCCCGGCTTCAGGGATATTGATTTCTCACATCTCAAGCTGGCACTCGGCGGCGGTATGGCAGTACAGCGTGCCGTTGCCGAGCACTGGACGAATTTCACCGGTGCGCCCCTGCTCGAAGCCTATGGCCTGACTGAAACATCACCCGCCGTATGTATCAACCCGTTAAACCTGACCTCCTTCAACGGCAAGATCGGTTTACCGGTACCTTCGACCGAGGTTTCGATCCAGGATGACGACTGGAATGAACTGCCTGTTGGCGAGACGGGCGAAATATGTATCCGCGGGCCACAGGTTATGCAGGGATACTGGAAACGGCCACGTGAAACTTCGGAAGTCCTGAGCGCAGATGGCTGGCTTCACTCCGGCGATATCGGTTTTATGGACGAAAAAGGTTATGTACAGATCGTTGACCGCAAAAAAGACATGATCCTTGTTTCAGGTTTCAATGTCTATCCCAACGAAGTTGAAAATGTGATCGTAGCGCACCCCGGTGTACTCGAAGCCGGTGTTATCGGTATTCCCGACGAGAAAAGCGGTGAAGCTGTTGCTGCTGTCGTGGTCAAAAGCGACCCTTCACTGACTGAAGACCAGCTCATCGATTTCTGCAAGGAAGACCTGACAAACTACAAACGTCCAAGATATATTTTCTTTACCGATGAATTACCGAAGACCAATGTTGGCAAGATATTAAGACGTGAATTAAGGGACAAGTATATACACTAGTTTTACCATCGGGGCTTTAGCCGCAAAAAACGCAAACAACGCGAAAGTTTTAATTAAGTGTTATACGGCAACCTGCAAATACTAAACCGCAGACACATGAACATTTTCCTTTGCGCTCTTTGCGTTTTTTGCGGCCACTGTTTTCAGAGATTACCATCCCGGCGCTTTCCTGGTTAAAGAAACGAATACTGTCCTTCTTGTAAAAACGCCAGTTCCTCTTCTGTTGATTCACGACCGAGTATTTCGTTCAACTCCGGAAAGCGTCCGAACTGTTCAATCACATAATGATGTTTTTGCGCCCACTCCAGCGCATCCTCGAATGGACTGCGATAACCTTCCGGCACATCCAGCACCAGTTGCTTGAACGCTTCAACACTCAGGTTCTGGCGCTCCATGTCTTCAGCATGCTCCAGCGGTAAATAGAAAAACACCCGTTCGCAGGGATGCAGATTCTGATCATCACCGGCACCGATACCTTCGATACATAGCTGTTGGGATATTTCGTCCTGCGCAAAAGCTTCGGCCATGCCACGATGGATATGTCGTGAAAACTGGTCGAGCAGAATAATCAGTGCAAGGCGTCCGCGGGGCGATTCGGACCAGCTGTCGAGCTCACCATCAACCGCACGAAAATAATCGGAACCGAAGGTACTGAATATTGCCGTATCGTAAGCAGCACCGTTGTTGAACCACATATCGTGTTTCGATCGATCACAGGTCCAGGCATTGGGGAAAGTACCGAACCAGAATTCGAGGATTTTTTCGATGCGATCAATCATTATTATGTTTTACCACAGAGGCACAGGGAACCGAGGTTTTTAAGCCGCGAAAAACGCAAAGATCGCCAAAACAAATAAGGACGAAGCAATAACCAGGAGAATTCATATGAACTGGTTCTGATTTGATATGACAGTTGTTGTCTGGTGGTACATGAAGTCAATTCCACCGATGAATACAAAGGTATATTAGTTTGTAGACCGGATGAAGCGCAGCGTAATCCGGGAATTCAATGCAAACCGAAATGCCCCGGGTTCACTTCGTTACATCCAGGCTACGAGGCTGATAGTTGTTTTTACATTCGCGTTATTTGCGGATCAGATCATTTGTTTTTAATTAACATTAATATCCAGATTATCATTAAGTCGGCATCGCAAAAGCCGACAATAAAAAAGGGCGGTCAAGCCGCCCTTTTTCTGACCTGATAACAAAAAGCCGATCAGAAGCCAAACAGCAAATTAAACTGTAAGCTGTTCACCGCTTCGCGCACAACATACTCGGTACGCAGTGACCACTGACGGTTGAAGTTATAAGCCAGGCCGGTACCTGCCATCAGGCCGTCATCGTCACCAAAATCCAGGCCAAGGCGAACGATGCCTTCGACCTTGTTGCCGATCGGGAAGGTTTCGACAACGTTCAGCCAGACACCGTCTGCTTCCTGGTTGGAGCCA
>JASFVM010000337.1:0-3200 GCA_050049835.1 Gammaproteobacteria bacterium | reverse complement strand
CCTGCTCTGCCTTTGCTGCTGAAGCCGAACCCTCACGCAGACCAACGAAAACCTCCACGCCTGAATCTTTCAGATTATTGGCATGAGCATGGCCCTGTGACCCATAGCCGATAATACTGACTTTCTTGCCCTGGATTATCGACAAGTCACAATCTTTATCATAATAAATATTCATTTATTGCTTCCTGATTTATTTTTTGAAACTGTTCAAGATAGGGTTTCAGTGGGTCAGCCGAGCGACTTTTCACCACGACTGATGCCGATCAAGCCGGAACGCACAACCTCGAGGATAGTGATACTGGAGAGCGCTTCCACAAACGCATTCAGCTTGTCGCCATTGCCGGTTATTTCTATCGTGTATGTTGTATCGGTGACATCAATCACACGGCCATGGAAGATATCTACCAGACGCTTAACCTCGTCACGTTCACCATCGGTAGCACTCACCTTGATCAGCATAAGCTCACGTTCGATATGAACATCGCCGGTCATGTCGATCAGTTTGACCACGTCAATCAGCTTGTTCAGTTGTTTATTGATCTGTTCGATGATCTCTTCGGTGCCGCTCGTCACGATCGTCATGCGTGACAGCGAAGGATCATCGGTTGGCGCCACCGAAAGGGATTCGATATTGTATGCCCGGGCAGAAAACAAGCCTGCTACACGCGACAGCGCACCCGATTCATTTTCCAGTAGTATTGAAATGATATGCCTCATGTCGTTACACCAAGATCATTTCATTAAGGCCCGCGCCTGCAGGAATCATCGGGTACACATTTTCTGTCTTGTCGGTCAGGAAGTCGAGGAAGACCAGCTCATCCTTGCGTCCCAGAGCCTCTTCCAGCGCACCGCGTACATCTGCGGGGTTGGCAACCTGGACACCTGTGTGCCCATAACTACGGGTAAGCGCCACGAAGTCCGGCAAGGCATCAAAGTATGACATGGCATAACGTTTCTCATAGAAGAATTCCTGCCATTGCCTGACCATACCCATGTAGCCGTTGTTCAGGCAGATAATCTTGACCGGCAATCCGTACTGTTTGCAGGTAGACAGCTCCTGGATACACATCTGGATGCTGGCCTCACCGGTAATGCAAACCACCGTCTCATCAGGGTATGCCAACTGTACACCCAGCGCAGCAGGCAGCCCGAAACCCATCGTGCCAAGGCCACCGGAATTGATCCAGCGTCTGGGTTTGTTGAAGCCGTAATACTGTGCAGCCCACATCTGATGCTGGCCGACATCTGACGTAACAAATGCATCACCTTTGGTGATTTCGTGCAGTTGTTCAACGACATATTGCGGCTTGATCAGCTCGCTCTGGCGGTCGTATTTAAGACAATCCTGCGACCGCCATTCGTCAATCTGCGCCCACCATTTTTCCAGTGCCGATGCATTCGGTTCTTTTTTGCTGCTGCCAAGCACCTTTAAAAATTCATCGAGCACCTGTGAAACATGGCCCACGATGGGGATGTCGACCTTGACGTTCTTCGAGATAGACGCAGGATCAACGTCAATATGAATAATCTTTGCATGCGGGCAGAATTTTTCCAGGTTACCGGTGACGCGATCATCAAAACGCGCACCAATAGCAATCAGCACATCGCAATGATGCATCCCCATATTGGCTTCATAGGTGCCGTGCATACCCAGCATACCGACAAACTGTTTATCATTGGCCGGGTAAGCTCCCAGCCCCATCAGCGTGTTGGTTATCGGGTAGCCAAGCTTGCGGGTAAAGCTCGTTAACTGCTCTGAAGCGTTGCCGAGAATGACGCCACCGCCGGTGTAGATCATCGGGCGCTCAGCAGCTAGAATCATTTCAGCTGCACGTTTGATCTGGCCGATATGCCCTTTGACAGTCGGATTATACGAGCGCATCTCGATTGAAGACGGATAATTGAACTCGGTTTTGGCTGCCGTTATATCCTTGGGTATATCAATCACTACCGGTCCCGGTCGTCCGGTAGTAGCAACATAGAACGCTTTCTTGAATGTTGCGGCAATATCCTTAACGTCTTCGATGAGAAAGTTATGCTTTACCACCGGGCGCGTGATACCGACAGAGTCGACTTCCTGAAAAGCATCGTTGCCGATCAGGTGTTTGGGCACCTGGCCGGTTATGACTATCATCGGGATGGAATCCATATAGGCAGTCGCAATGCCGGTGACAGCGTTGGTCGCACCGGGTCCGGAGGTAACCAGAACAACACCCGGTTTACCGGTCGCACGCGCATAACCATCTGCCGCATGCGTTGCGCCCTGCTCATGGCGCACCAGAATGTGCTGGACATCATCCTGCTTGTAGAAGGCGTCATAAATATGCAAAACAGCACCGCCCGGATAGCCGAAAACGAACTCAACGCCCTCGGCTTTGAGACTCTGGATAACTATGTCTGCGCCAGTCAATTCCACTTTCGATTCTCAATAAAATGAAAAAACCTTGTAAATCATGTACTTTAATGCGACTTCATGATTCACGCGAACCGTGAAGTCTAAACTGTTCATGGAAAAATTTCATCCGTATTTTTGTCAGGATATATCAAGTGGAGAATTTTCGGTAACCAAAAAAACCCCGGCATCAGCCGGGGCGTGTTCTTGCTCAAACCAGGCAGGTAATCAGAAATCCAGTTTGATTTCTCCACCGGCACCGAGGGTCAGCGCTTCCTTGATGGCATCGGGCGATGGCATGATGTTCATGAAGCTGTTGGCACCCATCATACTCAGGTCCGGGAAATTCATCGCGATACGGAAGCGTGCATGCAGGGCTTCGACCTCGCTGCCCTTGACCAGTATTTCGTATGGCAGGTGACCTGTTGAACGGACCGGCTTGAAATCGATCTCGTTCATGATGAATGTCTCGTCCATGTACTTGTTGCCGCCTTCTTCCGGTTCGGCCATGGAGACACCGAATACCGTCTGCTTGCTGCCGGGAATGTCAATGCGATAAACCCTGGTGGTGCCACCCTTGTGCGCGGCCAGTGCTTTTTCAACCGCAGCTACTGCCTCCTTGTAACTGTTGTATGAAGCCAGGTCATAGGGCTCATCGAAATACTCCATGCCAAAGGTATAGTGATAATCCGCCAGCTCTTCTGCTGTCAGGCCCTGCTCGGGACCGTATTCTTTTTCAGCGCCCAGCGCGGCCTTGAATGAATCAGCCACACCGGACAAATCGTCCTTGACACGGTAGGCCGCTGCC
>JASFVM010000069.1:0-10105 GCA_050049835.1 Gammaproteobacteria bacterium | reverse complement strand
TATTCAGATAGCAAACTCACAAATTCATTCCTCGCTGCTTATGCAATGGTGGGTGCTTGCTGGAATATAAGCACTTTATCCGCATGAATTACGTGCTCCGAGCGTGCTTGTATTCTACCGCGCTCTGTACCGTATGGCGGTCCATTGAGAATAATCAGAATATTATTCATACATTATCTCCAGTAAATGCTGTTACGTTAATCACACATCTTTCTCCGCGCCGGCAGTAGATTTGTCATCAGGAACAACACCCTGGTGAATAACAGGCAGATTTGCCTCAATCCACTTTGTCATTCCACCACGCACTACATGCACATCATGAAAACCGTGTTCTGCGAGCAATAATGCCGCTTTGGCAGAGCGTTTATCCGTCCTGCACACAATGGCAATCGGTCGCTCCATGTATTCTGTTAATTCATCCAGTCGATCCTGCAAGTCTTCTACGGCAATGTTCACAGCAGAATCAATGTGTCCCTGTTCACCGGTAAATTCTTCAGCCGTGCGCACATCAAGCACCAGCGTGCTTTTGCTGTCGATGCGCTTTTCGAGTTCAGCAATATCAATTGTCGGGCCTCGTCGTATATTGCGAATTATTCGTGGCAGGAAAGCCACAACAGCAAGCAATGCAAGTGCTATCAGTATCTTCTGGACAAGTCCTTCACCACCGCCGATTGCTTCACGCCCTGCATAACCGAGCCAGGTATAGGCAATAGCACCCGGCAGCATGAATACATAGGTGGCCACCAGGTAATGCAGCAGCCGTATCCTGGTTAAACCCAGTGCATAATTAAGCAGGTTAAACGGGAACAGCGGCACCAGCCTGACAAAAGCCACAAAACGCCAGCCTTCACCTTCAACACCATTGATTAACTGCTTGACCCTGCCACCGGCTTTCGCAGCAATCCAGTCCGAGGCCAGGTAGCGTGAAATCAGAAAGGCCAGCACAGCGCCCAGCGTTGCACCGGTCAGGTTATAGATTGTGCCAAGCACCGGTCCAAACAGAGCACCGCCCGCCAGCGTGATCACCGAACCGGGTAAAAACAATACCGTGGCCATTGCATAAATCAGCATGAATACAAGCGGCGCCAGCACTCCCGCGTCATTGACCCAGGCTTCGAGGGCAACAACGTCGAATCGATTCCGGTATACAATTGCAAGCGTTATGCCGACCATGAGTCCGAGTATCATCAGTAAACGTAGCAGGCGTTTATTGGTCATTACCATTACTCCACTGACGGCGGTTTATGGCATAGCTGCTTATCTTGCCGACAGCAGGCAGCCACAACATGCCGTGCAGCCATGAAACGAGCCTGGGATTGCGATAGGTATGAATACCAATTACCATTCCTTGATGACCTGCGCGCGGTTGATTTCTGTACGTGCCAAACAAACGATCCCACCAGGGCAGATTGAATCCGAAATTGCTGTTGGCTTCATCGTCTTCCACGGAATGATGGACACGGTGCATATCGGGTGTAACCAGAATCCAGCGTAATATCCGGTCCAGACCCAGCGGCAAGCGCACGTTACTGTGATTGAACATCGCTGTAGCATTCAGCAGGACTTCGAAGATTATAACGGCAACAACAGGCGGGCCTAACACAACGATCGTGGCAAACTTGATCAGCATGGAGAGGATAATTTCGATGGTGTGAAAGCGTGCACCGGTCGTGACATCGAAATCCAGATCTGCGTGATGGACACGATGCAAACGCCACAGGACGGGCACCGCGTGAACCATGACATGCTGCAGGTAGATAATAAAGTCCATGGCCACAACTGAAACCACAATGGCGATTACCGGCGACACATTGTAGTAATTAAATATGCCCCAGCCCTGTTCGCTGGCAAATGCAGCCATGCCTACGGCGGCGGCCGGGAAGATCAGTCGAAGAATCAATGTGTTGAAAAACACCAGACCGAGATTATTGGCCCAGCGCATTGCTTTGGAGACAGTCAGTGCACGGCGCGGAGCCACCACTTCCCAGAGGGCCATGACAGCAAAGACAGCAAAAAAGAAACCGAGACGGATGACGATCTCATTCTGAAGAACCAGCTCATTGAAACTCATAGTGCGAACTCCAGTTGGTATGCAGCAAATCTCAGGTTATACTTGATGCCCAACTTAACTATTCAATTGATTAATTGAATAAGAGATTAATACGATGAGGAATTATGTCAAGCAGCAATTTCAAACATGACCTGTTTAGCCAGTTTGCCGTGGTAGGTAAGGCACTGGGTAACGGCAATCGGCTGGAGCTGCTGGAATTGCTGGCCCAGGGAGAACGCAGTGTCGAAGACCTGGCAACGGTTTCGGGATTAACCGTGGCCAATACTTCCAGGCACCTGCAGCAACTGCGCCTGGCAGGCTTGATCCTGAGCCGCAAGGAAGGACTCAAGGTCTTCTATCGTGTCAGTGATGACGATGTCATCAAACTGCTGGACGCCTTGCGTAATGTCGCCGAACGTCATGTGGCCGATGTGGAACGCCTGGTCAACACCTTCCTGACTGTGAAGGACAGCCTGGAACCTGTTCCTCGTGATGAACTGCTGGCACGCGTACAGGATGATCTGGTCACCGTAATCGACGTTCGCCCAAATGTAGAATTCGCTGCCGGACATGTCCCCGGTGCAACGAATATCCCGCTGTCTGAACTTGAACAACATCTGGAACAGCTGGATCCCGAGCAAGAGATCGTTGCCTATTGTCGCGGCCCGCATTGTGTACTGGCATTTGATGCTGTCGCCAAATTGCGTGAAAAAGGTTTCAGGGCCCGGCGACTGCAGGATGGTTTTCCTGAATGGAAGACGGCGGGATTACCCGTGGAGTAGGGTTACAAAAGGGGACGGAGGGATTAAATATTGATCAATCTAGAAATATGGCTAAATGATAATCCCTCCGTCACCTTTTTTTCCGGTAGTCGCTGCTGCACTAATGGCTATCTCACGTAAAGTTATTATCTTTGATTTCGAGAATATAACTCCTCCGTTTATACTTGGTACAGCCACCGTTGTCCTGTCTCTTGGTGTTACATATTGGCTAATATCTAAAAAATCGTAACGAGTCGGCTGTACGAGAACCTGGCCAACAACATTATTATTGCGCATTGTTCTTATGGCTATAATTTTGCAAGCTAACTATTCAATGCCGGAAAAAAAATGGAATCCCATGATTTTTTTCTTAGCTTACTGATCATCCTGCTAACGGCACGTATATTTGCAGAACTGATGACGCGTATGCAGGCGCCCTCAGTAATTGGTGAGCTGTTTGCGGGTGTGATACTAGGGCCAAGCTTATTAGGCTGGCTGGAACCATTCGAAGCCATCAAGTTGATGGCAGAAATTGGCATTATCCTGCTGCTGTTCGAAGTGGGTTTAGAGACTGATGTCAAACGTCTGGTACGTACCGGTATCAAATCCTTCGTAGTAGCAATGATTGGCTTTTTGTTACCGCTGGTATTAGGCTTCCTATTGGGTTACTGGGTATTCGGCCTGTCACTGCTGGTGTCGCTGTTCATTGGCGGCACGCTTACCGCCACCAGCATCGGGATCACCGTGAGAGTGTTATCCGATCTCAAACGTCAGCAGGCACCTGAAGGGCAGATTGTCCTGGGTGCTGCTGTACTGGATGATGTGATGGGCGTGATGTTGCTTGCGTTACTCTATGAATTTTCTATTGGCGGCGGGATAAGCCTGCTCAATACCGGTAAAGTGCTGATTTTCGTGGCTGCGTTTTTCGTGCTCGCACCCGTGGCCGCCAAGCTGATTTCCCTTGTTATCAGGCACTTCGATGCAGTCAGTGAAATCCCCGGTCTGATCCCTACAACCATTGTATCCTTAGTGCTGTTTTTTGCATGGTTGGCTCATGTCCTTGGTGCGCCGGAACTACTAGGTGGCTTTGCCGCAGGACTTGCGCTATCGAGACGCTTTTTTCTGCCATTGGGTATTGCTCTACATACCGACGAGCAGTTCGCTCACCGTATTGAAGATCAGATGAGACCCATCGTGCATTTATTTACGCCAATATTTTTTGTATTTGTAGGTCTGTCTCTCAATCTGCGTGAGATCGATTGGAGTTCGCCCTTTATCTGGATTTTCTCATTATCGCTGTTACTGGCTGCTGTAGCTGGTAAGCTCATTGGTGCATTTTTTATCAAGGAATCATGGCATGTGCGGTGGGTGATCGGTTTGGCGATGATACCTCGTGGTGAAGTCGGTTTGATATTCGCCGAGCTTGGAAGAGTGAGCGATATTTTCAATAATGAAATATACGCGGGCATGGTGATTGTTATTGCGCTTACCACGTTGTTACCGCCCTTTATCATGAAGTGGTTCTATGGGCATTATGCGGATCGTCTGCCAGCATCAATCCATGGGCAACGTTAAATGAGCCAAAATTGAAATACAATTAATTTATAAATGCACGGCCATTTGTGAGTATCGAACTGTCTGGTGTGGGTATTCTTTTTGATCCTGAATCGACAGAAAGGAGCAAGTTGCTTTCGGAACAGAGCAATTTATGACTGTTTAATCCGACATTCACTAGTAAGAGAATAAGCCGATGGATAATGATCTTGTGTGGCAATTTGATGTTGAAGTATTCGAATGGTTGATCGTCCTTGCGATGTTAGTCATTGTGGCCATTGTAAGCGCGGTGGTTACTCGACAGTCACTTAGAACATTCAGTGAGCAAAGCTATCAACCGGATGATCAAACACCGTCATCTAGTCGTTGGCATACTGTAACTACAGAAAACATATTCAAGACATTCGAAACGCATTCAAATGGGCTATCAAAAGAAAAGGCAGAAAGTAGATTAGGCAAATACGGGCCTAATCAGCTCCCCGAAGTAAAAAAACGCGGCCCACTGGTGCGGTTTTTCTACCAGTTCCATAATATCTTGATCTATGTGTTGATCGCAGCAAGTGCCATTACGGCCATGCTTGGACATTGGATCGATGCCAGTGTAATTCTTGGTGTGGTACTAATCAATGCAGTCATCGGATTTGTGCAGGAAGGTAAGGCGGAGAATGCCCTCAAAGCAATACGGCAAATGCTCTCTCCAAATGCAATGGTGCTGCGCAATGGCAAACAAATATCCATTCCTGCAAAAGAGCTGGTTCCGGGCGATGTCGTGTTGCTGCAGTCAGGCGATAAAGTGCCGGCAGACCTCAGATTGTTCCGTGTCAAGGGACTACAAATTCAGGAGTCGGTACTGACTGGGGAGTCGATAGCGGTAGAAAAAATTACGGAACCTGTCGCGCTGGAAGCTATGATCGGTGACCGCCGGTGTATGGCTTTTTCAGGCACCCTCGTAACCCATGGTCAGGGTACAGGTGTAGTTATTGCCACCGGTGCTCAAACCGAAATTGGCCACATTAGTACACTGGTAGCGGATGTTGAGTCAATAACAACCCCATTGTTACGTCAAATGGCACAGTTTGGCCGTTGGCTTACACTGGCCATTTTGGCAATTGCCATCATTACGTTTGTTTTCGGTTCATATGCCCGGGATTATGTCATCACCGAGATGTTTCTGGCTGCTGTAAGCCTTGCAGTGGCAGCGATTCCAGAAGGGTTGCCGGCCATCATGACCATCACCCTGGCGATAGGTGTACAGCGAATGGCCCGGAGAAATGCCATTATCCGCAGATTGCCCGCGGTGGAAACGCTGGGTGCGGTCAACGTCATTTGTTCAGATAAAACCGGTACCCTGACACGCAATGAAATGACGGTGCGTATGATTGCAACCACGAGTAGTTTATTTGAGCTTGGCGGAACAGGCTATGATCCCCATGGAGCGATATCACTGTCTGACACGAATGTGCTTGTCGAAGAAAGGCCTCTGCTGTTAGAGGCTATCAGGGCGGCAGTGCTATGTAATGATTCGTCTCTGGAGCAGAAAGATGCTACATGGCATGTGTATGGTGATCCTATGGAAGGAGCTTTGTTGGTGTCAGGATTAAAGGCTGGGCTGGACATTGAAACAGAAGCTAAACAACATCCCCGCACCGATCTTATCCCGTTTGAGTCAGAGCACCGCTTTATGGCGACACTTCACCATAGCCACACCGGTAATGCCTTTATTTTTATCAAAGGCGCCCCTGAGCGTCTATTGGAGATGTGTTCCAAGCAAAAAACAGTTCGTGGCGATCTTCCAATCGATAGAGATTACTGGCTAAACCGTGTTGAAGAAATGGCACGGCAAGGCCAGCGAGTATTGGCCATTGCCGTCAAGCCGGTAAGCTACGAACAGATGGAGCTGAAATTTGCTGATCTAGAGAATGGACTAGTTATGCTGGGCTTGTTTGGTTTGATTGACCCACCTCGTGAGGAAGCGATAGAGGCAGTAAAAGCCTGTGAAGAGGCTGGCATTCGGGTAAAAATGATTACCGGGGATCATGCGTCTACAGCACGCGCCATCGCCGAACAACTAAAGCTTGTTAATGCTGATGATGTACTCACCGGACAGGACCTGGATTTAATGAGTGTGGATGAATTACGTCAACGTGTACAGAATGTTGATGTATATGCGCGTGTTAGTCCTGAGCATAAACTGCTATTAGTAAAGCTGATGCAAGAACTGGGCTTGATTGTCGCAATGACCGGGGATGGTGTAAACGATGCCCCTGCCTTGAAACGCGCCGACGTGGGTACAGCCATGGGTCACAACGGTACAGATGCCGCCAAAGAGTCCGCTGAAATGGTACTGGCCGATGATAATTTTGCATCCATTGCGCATGCTGTAGAGGAAGGTCGTACGGTATATGATAACCTTAAAAAAGCTATCCTTTTTATTCTTCCAACTAATGGAGGTGAGGCGCTGATTATCCTGGCGGCCATTTTGCTTGGTTTTCACCAGCTACCGTTAACGCCCGTGCAAATTCTCTGGGTAAATATGGTTACAGCTGTCACCCTGGCGCTGTCACTGGCTTTCGAACCACCCGAACTGGATGTCATGCAACGTCCACCACGCGATGCACATGAACCGATGCTGACGCTCCATTTAATTTGGCGTGTTGGTTTTGTATCCGTAATTTTGATGAGTGGAACATTTGGCCTGTTTATGTGGGAAATGGAACGCGGCATGAGTATAGAACATGCTCGCACAGTAGCTGTGAACACGTTGGTTGTATTTGAGATATTTTATCTATTTAATTCTCGCTATATTAAAGACTCTGTATTTAATTGGGCGGGATTAACTGGTAACCCTTATGTTCTTATAGCGATTGCCATACTTATCATTTTGCAGCTAGGCTTCACTTACCTTGGCCCGATGCAGTCTTTATTTGGCACAACAGACATTAACTTCAGTATATGGCTGAGCATATTACTAGTCGCTTCATCAGTGTTAATTTTAGTGGAGATGGAGAAGTATTTTGTGCGGCGTACAAAACCTGATTAAATAATGGTTTCTGCAATTATTTATTTTTTGAACAAATATAAGGCTATTGTCTCGCCTGGAGGACAATGATATGCAACGATTTAAAAATATTCTTTGTGTTGTTAATACTGAACTGAATGATGCTTGCGTACTAGAACATGCAGTCAAATTAGCTGCAAATAATCATGCCCAGCTTACTGTAATTGAAGTAATCGATGAAATACCCCCTAACACAACACTGCTAGAACGCACACTGTCATCTATAGACCTGCAAGCACAAATGATCACGGCGCATCAAAATCGGTTGCAAAAGCTGGTTTCTCCCTGGGGCCATAAAATCAAAATGAAATTGAAAGTGCTCACCGGAATATTATTTTTGGAAGTTATTCATGAAGTTCTGCGTAATGGACATGATTTGGTATTCAAGACGGCTGAAAGTGGCGCATTGTTGGACCGTGTATTTGGCAGTGACGATATGCATTTGCTTCGAAAATGTCCTTGTCCGGTATGGCTGGTCAAGCCAAAGTCACCGAAAACCTACAAGAAGATATTGGCAGCTGTAGACGTCGATGACAGTTACCCATCAGAAGAATTAAATACAAGACTTTTACTCAATCAGCAGATTCTCGAAATGGCGTGCTCATTGGCGTTATCAGAATTCGCCGAATTGCACATCGTCCATGCATGGGTGGCTATAGGTGAGAGTTTTATGAAGGGCGGTTTCGCGGCAAGACCAGAGAATGAAATCGTTACTTATGTCGAAGATGTAAGGCAAAATCATAGTCAAAACTTGAACGTGTTATTGACTGAGGCAATTAACAAGTTGGGACAAGATACTCTTGAATATCTCAAACCGGAAAAACATCTACTCAAAGGTTATCCTCGCAAGAAGGTTCCAGAATTTGCAGAAGAAACTAAAGTAGATCTTGTAGTTATGGGCACAGTGGCTCGTACTGGCATTTCTGGTTTGTTCATGGGCAATACTGCAGAAGCCATACTGAATCAACTTGACTGCTCAGTGCTTGCAGTCAAGCCACCGGGATTTGTAACCCCGGTTACTTTGGATGATTAGATTATCGATGTAGTCTCATTTAACATTAATCGTGACGGAGAGATTAAATAATGATCAATCTAATAATATCCGTCACCTGTTTATATTGTCACAATAAATTTACATGCGGCTTTGCTGCATTACTCCCGCAGCTGTCTCGGGTATCTGCACTTCAGCAACCACATATAATTCACTGAGATCATGCACTGCCTTGACCATCTGTCGTGCCATTTGGCGTATACGACGATTCTGTTCCACTATATCAATCATCCCCGGAATAGGTGTGCGTAATTCTATCGCAGCGTGCAATAACGCTGCCTTGATATCATCATATGCCAGGTGCATTTTCTCCAATTGTTCATCGCAATCAGCCATGGAGAAGCCTTCAGCTTCGTGATTGGAAAGCTCCATCAAACGCACTGCTTCAAAACGGTAGCGGGAAAGCAGGTCTGTCAGCTCAGGATCGTCCACCGATTCCAGTGTTGATTGTGCCCTGGCGACTGCCAGTGCCTGATCTACGCAGGCAAGCAGGTGTTGCTCCGCTCGCAGCACCGTTGTCACCTGCTCGGCGACTTCACCGGTGAGTGATTCTTTTCCTAACCGGGCAATAAAAGCATTAAAGGTGACGGAGGGATTAAACATTGATCAATCTAATAATTTGGTTAAAGAATAATCCCTCCGTCATCTTTTTGCCTTTTTACACTTTTTACTCTGACCCCAAATATCCGACACCATCAATTCATTTTGATTGATCAGTTCACCTACAAGTAAACAACTTTAAAAGATAGGATGATTTGAGGATTATGGGTAGAGGTGCACTATAAATACGTCATCGACCCCCGCATTTCCGGTACCGGCGAGATCGCCTAGTGTATAGCCCGTTACGTAGATGTTGCCGGCGGCATCCACAGCGATGCCTCTGCCTTTATCTGCGGCAATTGTGCCAAACTGCTTTATCCAGAGTTGGTTGCCGGAAGTGTCGTACTTAGCAAATACGACGCCACCTGTAACATAAATATTTTCGGTAGCATCCATAGTAACGCCATAGCCTCCATCCTGTTTTATCCATAACTGGTTGCCGGAGTTATCGTACTTAGCTATGAATGCGCCACCGTCTGTGTAGCCTGTTACATAGCTGTTGCCGGCGGCATCCACAGCGATGTCATAGGCTCGATCAGTGTCTGCCGTGCCAAACTGTTTTATCCAGAGTTGGTTGCCGGAAGTATCGTATTTAGCTATGAACACGTCATAGAGCCCCGCATTTCCGGTACCGGCGATATCACTGTATGTATAGCCCGTTACGTAGATGTTGCCGGCGGCATCCACAGCGATGCCGCTGCCTTGATCATTGGCAATTGTGCTGAACTGTTTTATCCAAAGTTGATTGCCGGAATTATCGCACTTAATTATGAATATGTCGCCGTCTATTTGACCCGTTACGTAAATGTTACCAGTAGCATCCACAGCGATGCCATAGCCTGTATCATAGGTTGCTGTGTTAAATAACAGTTTTATCCAGAGTTGGTTGCCGGAGTTATCGTACTTAGCTATGAATACGTCTCTGCCTATTTCGCCCGTTACGTAAATGTTACCAGTAGCATCCACAGTGACACTATGTCCACTATCATAGTCTGCTGTGCCGAGCTGTTTTATCCAGAGTTGGTTGTCGG
>JASFVM010000336.1:0-3202 GCA_050049835.1 Gammaproteobacteria bacterium | reverse complement strand
ATATCGCGTCATGAAAAAGGAACGCCTTGCGTTATTTTTAAAATAACCAAGCGAGGATGCTTTGGTCTCGATGGGCGTCTATAGTACCAACTATCAGGAGCGGCCTCAATCTAAAACAGCTGACTATGTATAAACATCTGCGCCGTATTATTATCCGATATCACCATTCACCTGCTTGCATTATGACAAGTATTTACTTTAATTGATATTCATATCTCTCTGTTTTATATAACTTATTGACCCGGCATTTCATGCAACCCGTAGAAGCATACCGACACGCCCTTAAGAACAACGGGTTTGTGGCAGATCCTGCACAGAAATCAGCAGTCGACGCTCTGCAATCGCTGTATGAAGAAACTGTAACTGACATCACATCACAGCGCTCGCTCTTCAAGCGTGGCTTATGCCTGTTCACCGGCTGTAAAAGCAGGCCGGCAAAAGGCCTGTATATCTGGGGCGGTGTTGGCCGGGGTAAAACATGGCTGGTGAATCTGTTCTACGCATCACTGCCGACTAAACACAAGCTACGCATGCACTTTCATCATTTCATGCTTGACGTCCACGACAAGCTTGGCGTCTTACAGCAACAAAAGAATCCATTAAACATAATTGCCCGTGACTATGCAGCCAGGTACCGCGTACTCT
This sequence comes from Gammaproteobacteria bacterium, assembly GCA_050049835.1. Classification (GTDB taxonomy): domain Bacteria; phylum Pseudomonadota; class Gammaproteobacteria; order SZUA-229; family SZUA-229; genus JABDQW01. The sequence continues at coordinate 2,557 of JASFVM010000336.1, read as the reverse complement.
GTCTCGATGAATTTATTGTTACCAATATAACCGATGCAATGCTGCTTTCAGGTTTGTTGCAGGCGCTTTTTAATCAGGGCGTTACCCTGGTTGCCACTTCCAACCGTATTCCCGATGACCTGTACAAAAACGGCCTGCAGCGAGAACGTTTTCTTCCGGCAATTGAGCTGATAAAACAAAACACCTGCGTTGTTCATATGGATGGCAATGTCGATCACCGTATCAGCCTGCTGGAGCAGGATGATATTTACTACACGCCAGTCAAGGCAGAAACCGACAATCTGTTGACTCAACGTATGGAATCGCTTGCGCCCGGGACAATCATCCTGGAGCACGTGCTGACGATACACAAGCGGCCGGTTAAAACTGTCATGCATGCCGATGAGATTGCCTGGTTCAAATTCGATATGCTTTGTGATGCTCCACGGGCGACTCCGGATTACATCCATCTGGCGCGTGAATACCACACAATAATACTCTCCGATGTTCCGGTCATGGACGAAAACAAGGATGACAAGGCACGCCGATTTATATATCTTATCGACGAGCTGTATGATCGCGGTGTCAAGCTGATCATCAGCGCTGACGCGCCGCCCGAAAGACTGTACACTGGCGATATGCTCAGTTTTGCGTTCAATCGTACATGCAGCCGGTTAATTGAAATGCGTTCGAAGGAATATCTGGAAAAGCCCCATAGAATCTGAATCATGAGCCCTGACCTGCCTGAACATCTCCAGACAACCATAGAATCCATCTGTGAACGCGGCTGTGAAAGGGTCAACGAAATTATCACCGCACTTGAATCAGGCTGTGCCGTTGAGGAAACTGCCGGGCTGGTTAAAACGGAGCGCCAGCAAGTCCTGCACGAACTGAAAGCAATCATGGCAGTTTATGACAGTGAGCAGGCGTAATAGCCGGCATTAAAGCAGCATACCCCCATCCGGCTGATTCCTGTCGGATACATTTACACAATTAGCATTTTTCGAACGCATCAATATACAGCTTTATCCCCAAGTCGTTGTAATTTATGTAATTAGTTAACCGTGGCACAGGACTTGCTGATTATTTCATGCTGATCAAGTAAGACGAAATGTGAAAAAACATGAAACGTATCACCAGGCCACTGTTGTTATTCGTATGCAGTTTCGCTGTTGGACTATGCATCGCCCCGGTGTTCGAGACTGAGAAAGAGCCTGTCTCGGAACCGAGCCAGAAACCGATACAGCAACATCGCAACAAATACGGTGAAAGTGTCAGACGTGTTGCCTGATCACTTTACCGCGTGCTGCGACGAGACATCACTTCACATCTTCTGCGAAAGGCAGTTCCAGCCTTGCGCCGAGACCGCCCGCATCTGACTGGTGCAGAGTCAACGAACCGTGATACAGGTGCGCCAGGTCGATGACAATGGCCAGACCGAGCCCACTGCCAGGCACTGTTTCATCCAGCCTGCGGCCACGCTGTAATACTGATTCCTTCTGATCTTCTGGAATGCCAGGACCATCATCATCGATATCGATGACCAGGCGCGAGTTCTTTTGTTCGCCTTTCACCACAACCTTGCTTCTGGCCCACTTGCAGGCATTGTCCATCAGATTGCCCAGCATCTCTTCGAGGTCCTGCGCATCACCTTTGAAATACAATCCTTTCAGATCCTTGAGGATAATGTCGATATTCTTGTCCTGATACATTCGCGCCATCAGGTAACAAATGTCTTTCGCGATTGGCTGCACGGCGACGCTCGCGCCTATAATATTAGCTGAACCTGCAGCACGGGCACGCGAGAGATAACGTTCCACGTATGCACCCATTGCATCTGCTTTCTCACGGATCAGTTGTCCACGATGATCCTTGACTTCGCCCGCTTCATTTCTGATGACCGTCAATGGGTTTTTCAATGCATGCGCCAGGTCGCCCACCTGGGTTCTGGCGCGTTCAAGCAAGCTTTCACTGTGATCAAGCAACGCATTCAACTCGTGAACGATTGGCTGGATTTCAGAAGGAAATTTTTCCGGCAGACGGTTTTCCCTGCCGGTACGTATATTTGACAGGGAATCTTTCAGCAACCTTAACGGCTTGAGACCGAAACGGATCTGTAACAAAACCACGATGAGCAGTCCGGCGCCCAGTATGATCAATGTAATGCCAAGCTTGGATGTAAAGCCTTCGACATCACGCCTGATGCTGTTAACAGAACCGGCTATGGCGAACGTATAAACGCTGCTGGAGCCCTTTAGCTTAACATCCAGCACCAGCGCCCTTAATCTTTCGTCTCCCGGACCAACGACTTTCTGAATTTGCGTATAGTTTTCCTCGTTGGGCAAAATGAATTCGACCGTGTCATTAAGCAGTGATTCTGAACCTGCGATCAGCTTGTCTTCTTCGTAAATTTGCCAGTACCAGCCTGAATGTGGGTTCATGAAGCGGGGATCGGTTGGAATCCAGGTCAGGTATAGCTGCCCCTGATCATTGATACGCGCAGCGGCGATGTTCTCTTCCATGTGATCGAACATGAAAGCATCGAAATATTCTTCAATATGACGCTGAAACAGGATAG
>JASFVM010000335.1:0-3211 GCA_050049835.1 Gammaproteobacteria bacterium | reverse complement strand
TAATTCCGCAAGTTCGCAGCAGATTCTTACAAATAGTAGACATGTACGGCGAATTTATGCACAATTATGTGCATAAATTCGAACGGCAGCTAATAATAACTAAACATGCCTGATTTGCTCGTCATTAACGGCCCCAACCTGAACTTACTGGGGACACGTGAACCTGAACACTATGGACTGGATACGCTGGAGAAAATCAATCAGCGTCTTGAACAGCTGGCATCAGCCCAGGGAACCAGCCTCGAATGTGTACAGAGCAACGCGGAAGTCGAATTAATCGAGCATGTTCACCGGGCACGTAAAGAAGGTGTACGGTTTATATTGATCAACCCGGCCGCTTTTACACATACCAGTGTGGCGTTGCGTGACGCCCTCAGTGGTGTCGGAATCCCGTTTATCGAAATTCATCTGTCAAACGTGCATGCACGTGAAGCGTTTCGCGAGCACTCCTATTTCTCGGATATCGCTGTCGGCGTCATTTCAGGACTGGGTGCACTCGGCTATGAACTCGCATTGCAAGCAGCCTTACAACATTTACAAAAAGGTCGATCCTGATGGATATACGCAAGGTTAAAAAACTTATCGAATTGCTGGAGGAATCCGGCATTGCGGAACTCGAAATCAACGAAGGCGAAGAATCCGTTCGCATATCCCGCTACAGCACGGCTGCGCCACCGGCGGCACCGATCAATTATGCAGCACCACCGGCCTCACCGGCAACGGCACCTTCAGCACCGGCTGCGGCCGAAAGCGAGGAAGAGGGTCTGCCGAGCGGCCACATCATCAAATCCCCGATGGTAGGTACTTTCTACAGCTCTCCTTCGCCGGGCGCCAAAACCTTTGTCAATATCGGCGACAGCGTTTCTGAAGGCGACACCATCTGTATTGTAGAGGCCATGAAGATTCTCAATCAGATCGAGGCTGAAGTCTCCGGCACCATCAAGGCAATACTGGTTGAAAATGCGCAGCCGGTTGAATACGGCCAACCACTGATGATCATTGAATAAAAGCCATGCTAGATAAAGTTGTTATTGCTAATCGTGGCGAAATTGCACTGCGTATCCTGCGAGCCTGTCGCGAGCTGGGCATCAAGACCGTCGCCGTCCATTCTGAAGCTGACCGTGATCTCAAGCATGTCCGCCTTGCCGACGAGTCTGTTTGCATCGGCCCGGCGCCATCAGACCAGAGCTACCTGAATGTTCCTGCGATAATCAGCGCTGCGGAAGTCACTGACGCAGTTGCAATTCATCCCGGCTATGGCTTCCTCTCCGAGAATGCCGATTTCGCCGAACGCGTCGAAGACAGCGGATTCGTCTTCATCGGCCCTTCCCCGGAATCCATCCGCACCATGGGCGACAAGGTCGAGGCGATCCGCGCCATGCAGGAAGCGGGCGTACCTTGCGTACCGGGCTCCGACGGTCCACTGGGTGACGATCCCAACACCAACATGAGACTGGCCGAAGAAGTCGGTTACCCGATTATCATCAAGGCAGCGGGTGGCGGTGGTGGCCGCGGCATGCGCGTTGTACATTCCGAAGCCACTTTATTGAATTCGATCATGTTAACCAAGCAGGAAGCGGCCGCCAACTTCGGCAACGCCATGGTTTACATGGAGAAATACCTGGAGACACCACGCCATGTGGAAATACAGGTCCTGTCGGATGGCCAGGGTAATGCGATCCATCTGGGTGAACGTGATTGTTCAATGCAGCGCCGTCACCAGAAGGTCGTCGAAGAAGCACCCGCACCGGGGATCACACCGCGCATGCGCAAAAAAATAGGACAACGCTGCGTCGATGCCTGCAACAAAATGAAATATCGTGGTGCGGGTACCTTTGAATTCCTTTTCCAGGACGATGAATTCTATTTCATCGAAATGAACACCCGCGTTCAGGTCGAGCACCCGGTCACCGAGATGATTACCGGCGTAGACATTATCAAGGAACAGCTATACATCGCCTCAGGTGAAAAGCTGCGCTACAAGCAGAGCGATATTGAAATCAGCGGCCATGCAATCGAATGTCGAATCAATGCCGAAGATGCAAAAACTTTCATGCCATCACCCGGCAAAATAGAACGTTATCACCCGCCCGGCGGTCCAGGCATTCGCATTGACACCCATATCTACGGTGGCTATACGGTACCACCGCATTACGACTCCATGATCGGAAAACTGATTGCCTATGGTTGTAACCGTGATGTCGCCATTGCACGTATGCAAGGCGCCCTGGACGAAATCGATATCACCGGCATCAAGACAAACATCGATTTGCACCGAGAGATCATGGCCGACTCCGCATTCCAGGCAGGCGGCACAAATATCCACTACCTGGAGAAGAAACTGGGGCTGTAAACCGCCTGGCAAACACCCGGTAATCCGCATGTTTGCCTTCCAGCATTAAAACAGGCACACGTTTGCGAACAGAAACGCCCCTATTACATGGCCGTTAATTTACAAAAACAGAACAGACGCCACAACTTCTGCTTACGGCTGCGTTCTCAATTGATCGGGAAACGCATCCATTTAAAAGCAGGCGGCCTGAACGTGTCCACCTGGAACTTCGCGTTATAAACGTGACGTTATTCCCTGCTTCCTGCTGTCGGCTGAACAAGTGGTCCTCTTGAGGGGTACTCTGCTACCGGGTATGCGGGTCGCATAAAGACACATCCCTTTACCGCGAAGGCAGGCGTTCAGGTAGCATCATCACCACTCAGAACGCGGCCAGTGAAATCACTGTCCGAGTGCCTGCGGTCTTCACCGAGCAGGTCTTTCTTGAAAGCATCCTCATCGATGCTGCCCCCCAGGTGTTCGACAATAATACGCAGATCGATTTCGGCGTTTTCCAGGCAGGATGTTCCGCCCGGCGAGGGTGTCATATTAAAGATGGCTCCGATCCCGGTATCGATCTTGGCCTCACCCATCAGCAGCTTCTGATCATCCTTATCGATCAGTTGGGGACGTATGCCACCGACATTATGCGCAAAATCGAGATCACGCATGCGTAACGATGGCACGATCTTGCGCGCATCTTTCAGAAACAGCCATTTGCGCACCAGGGGAATTTCAAAAAGCAGGTTTTTCAGCATGTAATTGCGTATATCACGAGTCCGAAGCAGATCGAGCAATACCCTGGCCACCCGTCTGTCAAAACGAAAGACCTGCAAAAAATCCGGCAGCGTTCTGATGTTGTAACGTTCCAGGATCGGCAAT
>JASFVM010000334.1:0-3216 GCA_050049835.1 Gammaproteobacteria bacterium | reverse complement strand
ATTTTCACTCTGGCACGTATGGATCGCATCAAGAATGTCACCGGTCTGGTCGAGTGGTACGGAAAGAATGAAGCATTGCGTGATGAGGCAAACCTGCTGGTCGCTGCAGGACACATTGATCCCGCGGATTCCGATGATGAGGAGGAGCGTAATCAGATTGAGCGCATGCACGAATTAATGGATGAATACGATCTCGATGGCCAGGTGCGCTGGTTGGAAAGGCAGGTCGACAAGGAACGTAACAGCGAAGTGTATCGCTATGTTGCAGACCGGCATGGTGTCTTCGTTCAGCCTGCACTTTTCGAGGCTTTTGGTCTGACGGTCATCGAGGCCATGGGTTGCGGACTGCCTACATTTGCCACTTGCTATGGCGGGCCTGCCGAGATCATTGAGGATGGCAAGTCGGGTTTTCATATCGATCCCAACCATGGAGAGCTGGCAGCACAGCGCATAGTGGAATTTCTGGTACGTTGTCGTGAACAACCGGATTACTGGGATGAGCTCTCACAAGGCGGATTACAGAGGGTTGATGATCGCTACACCTGGCGGCTCTATGCCGAACGTATGATGACCTTGTCCAGGATTTACGGCTTCTGGAAGCATGTGTCCGGGCTCAGACGGACCGAGACGCGTCGCCACCTTGAAATGTTTTACGCTCTGCAATTCCGGCCGCTTGCGTCAGCACTGGAAAACAGGCGGGGCTGAAGAACTGCAACAGCAAACAATGGTTCATGCCAGAGTCCGGTTGCAGTTGTAAGCATCGAATGGATAGAGCAGTATTGAAACGGCTTGTTACAATCATGTCTTTATGCCTTGCCCTGGCGGGTGCCGTACAGGCAACAGAGGACATGCACCTGATCGATGTGCATGTTCACTACAATGCAGACTACATGAACCGCTATCCGCCTGCCCGGATAATAGCCGTGCTTGGCGAAAACAATATTGACCGCGCTGTTGTTACAAGTTATCCACCCGAACAGGTGATGTCATTGTACATGTCTGATCCTGATCGCTTCATACCCATGCTGGGTGTATATCAAACGCGTGAAGACAAGCACACGTGGATGCATGACGATCGCCTGCCTGCAAAGATAAAACAAATGTTGAGTCAGGGGCAATGGCGAGGCGTGGGTGAATTACACGTTTTTGCTGATCAGCGCCGCAGCGAGGTTCTGTTGAAGATTGTTGCTATAGCCGCCGGTCATGACTTGCCGCTTTTACTGCATTGTGATCCGGCCGTGATTGACAGTGTGTTCGAGCACAGCCCGGATGTTCGAGTGATCTGGGCGCATGCAGGCGCTTATCCCTTTCCACAATTGCTGCGAGATTACCTGGCAAGATATCCGCGGTTATATATTGACCTGTCAGTACGCGATGAACGTATCGCCCCGGATGGCGAACTCGATCCGGAATGGGAAAGCCTGTTATGGGAATATCCTGAGCGATTCATGGTAGGCGTCGATACATACAGTGTCGAGCGCTGGCAACGATACGGCGTTGTTGCAACACGCATCAAAAACTGGCTGTCACAATTACCGCAGGATATTGCCACCGGGCTTGCAAATGATAATGCGGCAAACGTGTTTAAATTGACCCGCTGAGCAGCCATTGTTTCAAAAAGCGAGCCTATCGTTTTAAACTGCAGTGAAATCTTGATATGGCCGTGTTACACACCCGGCTGAATCTTATTTTTAATCCAATACAGGCCAGAAACATGAAAGAATTTCCACACTGCACTGCGTGCGGTTCCGAATACACCTATGAAGACGGTAATATGTATGTTTGTCCCGAATGTGGACATGAATGGCCAAAAGATGCGTCAGATAATGATAACGACGGTGAACCTGTTGTCGCAGATGCCAACGGGAATATACTTGCGGATGGCGATACTGTAACGGTGGTCAAAGATCTCAGGATAAAAGGTTCGTCAGCGGTGGTCAAGGTTGGTACGAAAGTAAAAAATATCCGTCTGGCAGAGGGCGATCATAATATTGATTGCAAAATTGACGGCATCGGAGCAATGAAGCTGAAATCAGAATTTGTAAAGAAAGTCTGATCAGCACCAGATGCGTTTGTATAAATTTCTTCCTTTTATTGTTTGCACAAACAGGTGAGGCATATGGAAAATAGTACTAGTACAGGTAGTTGCCTGTGTGGAACCGTCAGCTATCAATTTTCAGGTCCGGTAAGAGTTTTCCAGTATTGTCATTGCGCCAGGTGCAGAAAAGTCACCGGATCAGCCCATGCTTCAAACATTATCGTTGACCCTCATCAATTCAAGTGGTTGCAGGGTGAGAAACATGTTGGCAGGTTTGAGCATCCGGAAGCAAAACACTTCGCTACCTCGTTTTGCAAAAAATGTGGTTCGTCCTTACCGTGGTTAACAAAAAGCGGCAAGGCAGTTATTGTTCCCGCAGGTACACTGGATAATGATCCCGGTGTCAAACCCATGCACAATATCTATTATGCCTGCAGGGCGCCATGGTACGAAGAAGCCGGTAATTTAAAGAAATTTGATGAATTACCGGTTAAACAGGATTAATAGTCTGGACGGCATTGCCTTGTTAATCCTGTCTATCACAGTGGATACCATATGACTACGGATCAGACCACCATTCTTGCCGTACTGTTTGTGACCATAATCATGTTTCTCTGGGGGCGCTGGCGCCATGACCTTGTGGCCATGGCGGCTTTGCTTGTCTGTGTGCTCCTCGGACTGGTACCAGGGAAGGAGGCCTTTGCGGGCTTTAGCCACCCGGCAGTGATAACCGTCGCCTGTGTGCTGGTGCTGGGTTATGGTCTGCTGGTTTCGGGCGCGGTCGATATTCTGGCAAGGCGGTTCCTGCCCGCATCTGCCGGGCCGGCCCTGAGCATTCTGGCGTTGATAGGGCTTGCTGCCTTGCTCTCTGCGTTCATGAATAATGTCGGCGCGCTGGCATTGCTGATGCCTGTTGCCATTCAGATGGCCGCTAAAATGGAGCTGCCGCCGGGCAAGGTTTTGATGCCGCTTGCCTTTGGTTCGATTCTTGGCGGCATGACCACGCTTATCGGCACACCGCCCAACCTGATTGTTGCCCAATTCCGTGCCGACACCGGCATGGAAACTTTCACCATGTTTGATTTCACTCCAGTCGGTGTCTCGGTAGCAGTGATCGGCTTATTGTTTATCGGCTTTGTTGGCTGGCGATTTGTGCCGACCCGTGAACAGCCGGTTAG
>JASFVM010000333.1:0-3217 GCA_050049835.1 Gammaproteobacteria bacterium | reverse complement strand
ATGAGGAGCGCCTGCGCTCGTGTGCGCAAAATCACAATATCAAGCTCAGTGATCATTTAACCATTCAGCATGCATCAGAAGTGGTCGAGATGCATGATGAGCCGGCATTGGCAATGCGCAAAAAAAAGGACTCATCCATGCGTGTGGCAATCAACCTGGTTCATGAGGGCAGGGCTGATGCTGCGGTGAGTGCAGGAAATACCGGCGCGTTGATGGCGACGGCCAAGTTTGTGCTCAAAACACTGCCGGGTATAGATCGACCCGCTATATGTACCACGATCCCTTCCAAAGACGGCCATACCCACATGCTTGATCTGGGTGCCAACGTTGATTGCACAGCAGAGCATCTTTTCCAGTTTGCGGTTATGGGTTCCGTTTTGACCGAAGCGATAGACAATATCGACAGACCGCGTGTCGGCCTGTTGAATATCGGTTCAGAAGCAATGAAAGGCAATGCACAGGTCAAGGCGGCGGATGAATATCTTGCAGATGCGCCGCTTAACTATATTGGTTTTGTTGAAGGTGATGATATCTACAGTGACAAGGTGGATGTCGTGGTTTGTGATGGCTTTGTAGGAAACATTTCATTGAAAACAGCGGAAGGTGTTGCAAGGTTGATCAGCTATTATATGAAAGAGGAGTTCAAGCAAGGCCTTTATAACAAACTGGCAGGGCTCATTGCCCTGCCTGTACTGAAGGCATTCAGGAAGCGTATTGATCCGCGTGCGTATAACGGCGCAAGCTTGCTGGGTCTGAAGGGCACTGTAATTAAAAGTCATGGCGGTGCCGACGTTAACGCTTATGCCAATGCCATCAGGATAGCGATTCTTGAAGTCCAGAAATCAGTTCCCAGACAAATCCAGGAACATATACAACCACTGCTTGAGAGACAGTCAGCTTGAGTTACGCACGCATAACAGGGACCGGCAGTTATCTTCCTGAAAAGATTCTGACTAATCAAGATCTTGAAAAGATGGTCGACACCAGTGATGAGTGGATACGCGATCGTACCGGCATCTCGGAACGACATATCGCTGCAGATAATGAATTCACTGTCGATCTTGCAGAACAGGCTGCAAGAGAAGCAATCGATGCGGCCGGCATTGCAGTTGAAGATATCGATCTTGTTATTGTGGCAACGACAACACCCGATCGTGTTTTTCCAAGCACTGCGTGCCTGTTGCAACAACGTCTGGGCATCCATGGTTGTGCCGCTTTTGACATCCAGGCGGTGTGCACCGGTTTTATCTATGGCCTGGGTGTGGCCAACCAGTTTTTCAAGTCGGGAACATCCAAATGCGCCCTGGTTGTGGGTGCAGAAACACTGTCAAGAATCATTGACTGGAAAGACCGCAATACCTGCGTACTGTTCGGCGATGGTGCCGGGGCCGTGATACTGCAGTCAGATGAGAAAACCGGCATCCTGTCATCACACCTGCATGCTGATGGCAGCTATGAAAATCTGCTGACCGTCCCCTATGGCGTCTCTACCGGTTCGAGCCAGATCCTCGAAGGTTCAGGCGGTATCACCATGAAAGGTAATGAAGTCTTCAAGATGGCTGTCAACACACTCGGACGTATTGTTGATGAAACACTGCAATACAATGGTATGAAGAAAAGTGATATCGACTGGCTGGTACCGCATCAGGCCAACATTCGCATCATCAATGCAACAGCCAGGAAACTGAGCATGTCTCTCGATCATGTTGTTGTTACCGTCGACAAGCATGGCAATACTTCAGCTGCGTCAGTACCGCTGGCACTTGATGTTGCTGTGCGTGATGGCCGTATCAAGAAAGGCGAAACCCTGATGCTCGAGGCCTTCGGTGGCGGTTTCACCTGGGGCTCGGTGTTACTCAAATTCTGATCACCCATGCGATTGCTGGGTAGCGTACCTGTCCTCAGTTGCTCTGATGTCGAGCATTCACTTGAGTTTTATCAACAGGCATTACAGTTCATCGTACTCAACAAGCGTACCGGCGATCGGGGTCTTGAATGGGTGTACATGCAATCGGGCGATACCTTGCTGATGCTCGAAAAACAGGAGCAGGATTTCGGGCCTGATCCCGTAGCGCGTAACAGGCTGTATTTTTATACCGATGATGTTTCAGCCATGCGCCATTACCTCAAGGCAAAGGGATATAAAGTCGGTCAGATGCTGAAAACAGCCTACATGGAAGAATTTGATCTCGCTGATCCAGATGGACAAAGACTTACCATAGGTCAGCAACTCAAGCATGGTGATGACAGCGTAGAGTAGCACATCCGTTTATTTGTAGTGGTCTTGACCGAATCGCGCAAACACGGTCAGATTTTCCATCGTCGACATACCCCTGTGCCACAGGCTTGAAACCTGTCATCTCTCTGTGGCGCAGAGCACGCAGAGCCAACTGATGTTTTACCTGATCAGGCGATCATATTGAACTGGCCTTCTTCTGCATTCCCGGCATCTCTACGAGAGTATATTCTGTATCAGGTTTTTAATTGGCTTCAGAAATATTCGTCCCTGGAAAAAATTACAGTTCAAGCTAATCTGACTCTTCATGTCAGATTAAATGCTGACTATTACAGCTAATTGATGCTTCTCCGGAAGTGTTCGTAACACTAAGCTGTCAATGTTCAAAAACAGTATTGATATACTTTGCATACATTGTCACCATCACGCCATATCAAACTGGCAACATTTTAATTATCGATATACTGCCGGTGTCAGCGGGCATCAAGCGCAATATCCGGCCATGGTTATTAAGTTAATCTTAATATTCAGATTTAATGTTGTACGCGATAAATTGATTGTTTTCTGGCATTTCGCTGATTAATATACAGATTCTTGTTACAAATAAAGAACGGAGCTGTAATGGCAGAGCGTGAAACCGGTACGGTAAAATGGTTTAACAATGCCAAGGGATTTGGTTTTATTGAAAGAAAAGACGGGGAAGATGTTTTTGTTCACTATAACCAGATTCGTGGTGAAGGCTATCGCTCATTGAGTGATGGACAGCAGGTAGAATTCAGTGTGACGAAAACTGATAAAGGCTTTCAGGCTGAGGACGTCGATCCAGCTTGATACGCCCGTAAGGGTAGTCTTCTACTGTCATGAAATCCCGGTCCTGATGGCTGGTTACCGGCATCTATTGTCAGCTGGCCTGTGCACGTGTGATCATGTCTTCGGCATGCGCAAGTGACTGTTCTGTTATTTCCACACCGCTTAGCATGC
>JASFVM010000068.1:0-10151 GCA_050049835.1 Gammaproteobacteria bacterium | reverse complement strand
CACGCCGATGGCATCCTATGCGAACTTGACTGATGAGCAGCGCTGGGCACTGGCGATGCTGATCGGCCAGTACTCGGTTACCGACGAGCAAATGGCCAGGGGCAGAACCTTGTGGCAGCAAGGTGTGCTGCGTAAGCATTTCCGGGAGCTGCCGAATCTGACCGGCACTTCCTATGCGATGGCTGCCGAATGGGCGCAAATCGATGGCAGAGCAGCCGAGCAGGGCAGTGCCGTACTGGCCTACCTGCGCACCCATCCCGGGGAGCTGGAAGTCAGTGACCATGCCGCGCTGGACAGGAGTATCGCGATGCTGGCTAAAAGTCTGGAGCTGGCGAAACAGGGGGACCGTAAAGCGGCCCACAGTGCAGCCTTATCCGCCTATCTCGATGGCTTCGAGCTGGCGGAACCGTCGCTGGTTATTGTTGACAAGCAGCTTAAGCTGGCCATTGAAAAGGAAATGATCGATTTTCGTGAAACTGCGAAGAATGGCCCGGTCGAAGAGCTTGAGCAGATCGAGATCGGGCTGGTCGAATTATTAAACGAGGCCAAGGACACCCTGAACACAACCGGTATGTCCAGTAGCGCGGCCTTCTTCGGCGCATTCATCATTCTGCTGCGCGAAGGCGTGGAAGCGATACTGGTCCTTGCAGCCATTATGGCAGCCCTGATCAAGACCGGCCGGCGCGAAGCCATGAAATACATCCATATTGGCTGGATCAGTGCAGTCGTTCTGGGTGTCATCACCTGGTGGGTGGCCGACAACCTGATCCAGATCAGTGGTGCCAGCCGCGAATTGACGGAAGGTATTGCGGCGCTGGTTGCTGCCGTGATTCTCGTCTATGTTGGTTTCTGGTTGCACAATGCCAGCCACAGCAAGCGCTGGAAACAGTTTGTCGAACACAAGATCGGTAACGCGATGCAGAGCGGAACATTGTGGGTACTGGCAACGGTTGCATTTATCGCGGTCTATCGCGAAATGTTTGAAACCGTTCTGTTTTATCAGGCGATGTGGGTACAGATTGATACAGGTACAGAGCAGTCGTTCATTTCCGGTATCCTTGCTGCGATTGCATTGCTGGTTGTGATTGCGTTACTGATTTACAAGGCAGGAGTTAGACTGCCGATAAAACAGTTCTTCCAGATCAATGCCATATTGCTGTTCCTGCTGGCTGTTATTTTTACCGGACAGGGTATTGCTGCCCTGCAGGAAGCAGGTTTCGTCAGCACAAGCCTGCTTGATTTTCCACGGATCGAGGTTCTCGGTGTCTATCCAACAGCACAGAGTCTCGGTCTGCAGTTGCTTGTGCTTATTCTGGGTGCCGGCTTGCTTATGTATCAGAAGAAAACCAGCTAGCTGTCACCTATCACACCAGAAAATGTTTTGTAAAAAGGGAGCCTGGCTCCCTTTTTTATTTCATGTATGAAGTGTTGTGATCAAACTTTAATAGCTGTCCAAGACAACGGTGTATGCTCCTGCTTGCCAGCTTCATGCTGGTTATCCTTTCTATGTGTTAAATGGCATGCGCTTGTCAATCAATAACAAACTATACACATAATCTTAATAATTTATTCACTTCACTGTCACTTTGAGTGCAGAGAATTGCGCGTCAGGTATATCTCCCTGTGGACGCACCTGTGAGGTGCATGACAGATAGTATCTACACATCCTGTTATGCAAAACCATAGTCACTGCTTCCTGGTTCTTGATTGAGCCGGCAGATCTACCTGAAACAACTATACGATCAATCATCAGCTAATCATTTCAGGAGTTGAAAACGTGAAAAAAACACTTTTGGCTACACTCGTAATGGCTGCAGTATCCGGCGCTAACGCTGGTACTTTCTTTGAGCCACTGACTGCGCCTAATACCGATAACACACAAGAAGACACGGCACCATTTACCATCCCTGCAAACCATACACAAACGTTTGTTGCCAGCTGGAACACAATGGATGCCTATTTCGGCGGAACTTATCCAGCTACCTTCCGCAACTGGGACATGATTGATTTCGGTGGCGATAATGCTGAGTTCATCTACATTCCACACGAAGTTGGTCCGGGTGGTGCAGGCGTGACACGCTACAATCGCGACACCGGTGAAGCTGTTATTCTGCTTCAGGGTGACAATGATGAAAATTTTGACCTCGACCCAACTGATGGATGGACTCACCTTGGTGATGATTTCGGGGGTCTTGACCCGGCTGTTGTGACTCCAACCGGTTCATTGCTGACGGCAGAGGAATGGGCTGGCGGCGGCCGTATCTTCGAGCTGTCTAATCCAACGACTGCGACGAGTCCTGCAGATGCTGATTGGCAGTGGCTGAGCAATATCCCATCAGTTTCTCACGAAGGTGTTAAATTCGATGCTGCTGGCAACCTGTACTTCGTTGACGAGAACAGCTCCGGTTCTATCTATAAATTCGTTCCTTCAGTTGCCGGCGACCTGAGTCACGGTCAGGTCTTCGTGCTGAAAGTTGATGCAAATGCTGCTGACGGTGCTGTCGGTGCAGCATCATGGGTTGCCATGACTGACGAAAACAATGTCGCTCTGACTTCTTCTGCTGACCCGTTCGACTTCACTTCACGCGGCGGTCGTGCTGCAGCTGACGAGCTGGGTGCAAACGGATACTGCCGCCCTGAAGACGCTACCATGGGTACACTGGCCAGCGGTAACGAAGTTCTGTATTTCGCAGCTACCTGCAGCAACATCGTCTACTCAGTCGAGTTCACTTCTGACATGACCGCGATGGTTCGTGAGTTCGTCAACAGCAATGTGACTCCTGACACTATCGGTAACAGCCCTGTAGGTACTGGTAATCCGAGCGATTCAACTTACGGCCTGGACGATCCTGACAACCTGGCATCGGACGCCGCTGGCAACGTCTACATCATCGAAGACGAGAACCCGAGTGATGTCTGGCAGGCTGTTGATGCTGATAAAGATGGCGTAGCTGAATCTGTTGCACTGTTCGCATCACTGGGTAAATACGGTTCTGAAGGCACTGGTTTCAAGAACGACCCGCGCGATCCGTTCACCTGGTATATTGCTATCCAGCACCCTGCTTCAGGTAATGATGCACTGTGGACGATTTCTCATGACGTTTCTCAATATTGTGGTTGTCAGACTGCAAAAAACCATGGCAAATACGTCTCCTGTATAGCTCATACTGCAAAAGACCTGGGTATCAGGGGTGAAGAGAAAGACGCTCTGATGGATATTGCTGCTAATTCAAGCTGCGGCAAGTAGGCTGGATAGAACGAATGCACGTAAATGTAATCAGTCTGTCAACATGGAGTGATAACACGGTGATATAAAGGCCGTGGATCAATGAAAACGTTGGGATCACGAGGATGGTGAAAAACTGTCCTGGCACCAGGTCCGATACCTCGATCGTGATCAAACCGGGGCGTTAATTATCACGCCCCATTGTGAAGAAGGCAGCCACATGGCTGCCTTCTTTTTTATTGTTCAAATACTGGCGGGACATCGTATATCACCAAAGTGTATTAGAAATCATTAATTTATTTATATATCATTCAGTATTACTGATTGGCTTGTTATCATGGAGTTCGGGTAAATTATCGCTCCGACTTGCCCGTTCACCAGGGGAAACTGATGTCCAAACCGCTGCACGATCCGATTTCGAAATCGACTGACGAAAACAGCCGGATCGAGGTTAAAAATACCACCTGCTACATGTGTGCCTGCCGCTGCGGTATTCGCGTCACCCTGCGGGACGGGGAGGTGCGTTATATAGAGGGCAATCCTGATCATCCGCTGAATAAAGGCGTGATCTGTGCCAAGGGCGCTTCCGGTATCATGAAGCAGTATTCTCCGGCCCGGTTGACCAAACCGCTGCTGCGCAAGCCGGGCAGTGACCGTGGTGACAACGAGTTCGAGGAAATCTCCTGGGACAGGGCTTTCGAGATTCTGGAGCAGCGCCTGGCGCATATCCGCGAGACCGACCCCAGGCAATTTGCATTGATCACCGGCCGCGACCAGATGCAGGCACTGACCGGACTGTTTTCGAAACAGTTCGGTACCCCGAATTATTCCGCGCATGGCGGATTCTGCTCGGTCAATATGGCTGCCGGCATGATCTATACCATCGGTGGATCCTTCTGGGAATTCGGTGGCCCCGATCTCGATCGCTCCAAACTGTTTGTGATGATCGGCACGGCCGAAGACCACCATTCCAACCCGATGAAAATCGCGTTAGCGAAATTCAAGCGCCAGGGTGGCAAATTCATTTCGATCAATCCGGTACGTACCGGTTACTCGGCCATTGCTGACGAGTGGATACCCATCAAGCCGGGAACCGACGGCGCCTTGTTGCTTGCGTTAATAAGCGAAATTATCAAGCAGGGCCTGTATGACCGTGAATTCCTGGTCAAGTACAGCAACGCTGCCGAGCTGGTGAACATGGATGAAGATTCAACCGAACATGGCATGTTCGTACGTTTTGAAGTGCCCAAGGAAGAGGGCTGCTTCGATGCGCAGAACAAATTATGGTGGGACCGCCATCTGAACAAGCCGATCTCGATGCATACCGAAGGCACGGACCCCTACCTGCTGGGCGAATTCAAGCTCGATGACGGTACCCCGGTGAAACCGGCGTTCCAGTTGCTGGTGGATCGTGTGCGCGAGTATACCGCAGAGTGGGCATCCGACATTACCGGTATCCCTGTTGCAACCATCAAGCGGCTTGCCAATGAAATGGGCATTACCGCGCGCGATGAAAAAATTGAATTACCGATTGCCTGGACCGATACCTGGGGCAATGAACACGACCACCTGACCGGTAATCCGGTGGCGTTCCATGCGATGCGTGGGCTGGCCGCACATTCGAACGGCTTCCAGACCATTCGCGCCTTGTCGATTTTGATGAGTATTCTGGGTACCATCGACCGGCCCGGCGGTTTCCGCCACAAGGCGCCGTTCCCAAGGCCGATACCACCCTGTGCCAAGACACCCACCAGCCTGGATGATATACAGCCGAATATGCCGCTCAATGGCATGCCGCTGGGCTGGCCGGCTGACCCGGATGATCTTTTCGTCGATGACGACGGCAATCCGATCCGTCTCGACAAGGCTTTCTCGTGGGAGTATCCGCTGGCTGTACACGGCCTGATGCACAATGCCATTACCAACGCCTGGCGCGGCGATCCCTACAAGATAGACACCATGCTGATCTTCATGGCCAACATGGCATGGAATTCGTCAATGAACACCATGCAGGTGCGTGAAATGCTCAATGACAAGGATGACAATGGTGAATACAAGATTCCATTCCTGGTCGTTGCAGACGCTTTCCAGTCAGAGATGGTGGCCTTTGCCGATCTGGTGCTGCCGGATACCACCTATCTCGAGCGGCATGATGTGATGTCGATGCTCGATCGTCCGATTTCAGAGTATGACGGCCCGGTTGATTCGGTACGTATACCGGTGTTGCCGCCGACCGGTGAATGCAAACCGTTCCAGGAAGTGCTGATCGAACTTGGCGGGCTTCTCAAGCTGCCTGCATTTGTCCACGAGGATGGTCGTCGCAAGTTCCGTGATTATCCGGATTTTGTAATCAATTATGAAACGGCACCGGGATCGGGTATCGGATTTCTCGCGGGCTGGCGCGGCAAGGGCGGCGAGAAGTTCATGAAGGGTGAACCCAATCCGAAGCAGTGGGAAATGTACGAAAAGAATAACTGCGTATTCCATTACGAATTGCCCAAATCATATCAGTACATGCGCAACTGGAACCAGGGTTATCTCGAGTGGGCCAAGCGTCATGGCCTGACGCGCTACGCTGAACCGATCAACATCCATATTTATTCTGAAGTCTTGCAGAAATTCAGGCTGGCGGCGCAGGGCAAGTCGTTTGGCAAGCAGCCGCCGGAACATTTGCGCGAGCGCATCGCCACCCATTTCGATCCGTTGCCGTTTTTCTCCGAAACCCTGGAGGCGCAGCGCACCGACCTGCTCAAGTATCCATTGAGCGCCATCACCCAGCGCCCGATGGCGATGTATCATTCGTGGGACTCGCAAAACGCATGGCTGCGTCAGATTCATACGCATAATTATTTACATGTAAATCCGAAAACGGCGGCGGCTGCAGGGATCGAAGATGGTAGCTGGATGTGGGTTGAATCGATGCACGGCAAGGTCCGCTGCATGTGCCGCTATTCCGAAGCCGTCGAGCCGGGTACGGTATGGACATGGAACGCGATTGGCAAGTCTTCCGGTGCCTGGGGGCTTGGTGCCAGGGCCAATGAATCGAAAAAAGGTTTCCTGCTCAATCACCTGATCAGCGAGGAACTGCCTTCAGCCCGGCAGGGTGAGCACCTGTCCAACTCGGATCCGTTGACCGGCCAGGCCGGCTGGTATGATGTCAGGGTTCGGATCTATCCTGCTGAGGCCAATGAGCCCGGAGAAACCTGGCCGCAATTTGCAGATATCTCCTGCGTACCGGGACAGTGTGAAAGCAAACCGCGCGGCAAGTGGCTGAAATATTTTGCCGGCAAAATGCACAAGTCAGGAGCCCGGCCATGAAACAGCTGGCATTGGTTATTGACCTGAATGTCTGCGTCGGCTGCCATGCCTGCGTGACCAGTTGCAAGGAATGGAATACCTCGGGCCCGGCCGGGTTCATGTCGGATATGAACCCCTATGATGCTGACCCGACCGGCACATTTTTCAATCGTGTACAGACGTTTGAAATCGGTGCCTACCCGAACACAGAGACCGTACACTTCCCAAAAAGCTGCCTGCATTGCGAGGACCCGCCGTGTGTGCCGGTTTGCCCGACCGGTGCCAGTTACAAACGCAAGGAAGACGGCATTGTGCTGGTTGACTATGACAAGTGCATTGGCTGTAAATACTGCTCATGGGCCTGTCCCTACGGTGCGCGTGAACTGGATGAAAACCAGAAGGTAATGAAGAAATGCACACTGTGTGTCGACCGGATTTATGATGAAACCCTGCCTGAGTCCGAAAGAAAACCGGCCTGTGTGCTTGCATGTCCCACGACAGCGCGCCTGTTTGGTGACGTCAACGACCCGAATTCCATTGTTTCAACAGCAATACGCGAGAACGGCGGCTATCAGTTGATGCCGGAGTGGGGAACCAACCCGGCAAATCATTATCTGCCGCGGCGCAAGATGCAGATAACCATTCACGAGGATGAGCTCATCCGTGTTGATAATCCGTTGAAGAAAGAGCGACAACTGCCGATGCCGGCCAGTGATGAACAGACGCTTGACGATGTAACGTCATGGTAAAGCCAGAGGACCTGGATTAGATATGCACCCCGCGTTTTCAGTTATTTTTCTAACGACCCTGATCGGTGTGGGTCAGGGCCTGTTCCTGGCGCTGTACACCGGCCAGCTTTATTCTGTGGTCAACGTCCTGCCGGTGCAGGACTCACACAGCTTTTATGGCTGGGGCAGTCTGCTGGCACTGGTGTTTCTGGTCGGCGGCCTGATTGCATCGGTGTTTCACCTGGGCAGACCCGAGCGTGCCTGGCGCTCCGCCGCGCAATGGCGCACTTCATGGTTGTCACGGGAAGTCATCGTCCTGCCTGCTTTCATGGGTCTGACAGCCATCTATGGTCTGATCCATTATTTCGACCTTAACCCGGTTCTGCTGAAATTCAGCGGTGAATTTACGGTGGACCTGTCGCTGGTTGTCGGTGGTGTAAACACGGTACTGGCGTTTACCCTGTTTTTCTGCACAGCCATGATTTATGCCTGCATCAAATTCCTCCAGGAATGGGCAACGCCGTTAACCGTTGTCAACTATATCCTGCTCGGTTCTGCATCCGGTTTTTCCCTGGCAACAGCGTTTGCCGCTTATGTCGGCTCAGACCTGGTAGCTTTCTACGGTGCATGGGCAATTATTATCACCGTCGCTGCCTTTGTCTCGCGAATTGCTTCACTGTTGCGAAATGCACGTATTAAATATAAATCCAGCCTGCGTTCCGCTATTGGCATCCGTCACGCACATATAGAGCAAAAGTCCCGCGGCTTCATGGCGGATTCCTTCAATACACGTGAATACTTTCATGGTGCATCAAGGTTGTTCCTGCGCACGATTAAATGGATATTCCTCGTACTGGTATTTCCCGTACCGGTTGTGTTGATCTCGATTGGCCTCGGTACCAGCGCCTTCCCGTTGCTTGCACTTGCATTTCTGATCCAGTACACGGGCCTGCTGGCAGAGCGCTGGTTCTTTTTTGCCCAGGCCAACCACCCGCAGAACTTCTATTACCAGACGGTATAGTCGGTAAGTTCGCCACAGAGACGCCAAGGTCACAGAAGAAATATACCCTGTTGTGTTAGTACGCGTCTTTGCAAGGTGTATTGGCGATGCGGCATTCTTATGCAACATGCTTGAGGTTATTAACATCGTGCTTCGCTCGCAATCACAGCACTAAAATACTCTGTGCCCTGCGTGTCTCTGCAGTTAAATCATACGCCGTTTGCCGTCTGTTGTACTACGCTTATAAGCATAAAAATAATTGTAAATACACATCATGCCTGAACAGAAAGATCTCGAACTGCTTGTAAACGGGCATACGCCAATATTGCAGATCGAAACCCATGAAGAGAAACGCGCGCTTGACCTGCTCGTCCGAATAGCGACAAGTCATGTGATCCCGTTGTTTCAATGGTCGGTGACCGAAGGCCTCAGGCGTGTTGATATCGATCTGGGTGTGCAGCGCCATAATGCAGAACCCAGAGATGTTCTGGGCCACATCAAGTCATCAGGTGTTGACGGTATCTATGTGCTGCTCGATTTTGATCCATATATTCAGGAGCCGGTGAACGAGCGTTATGTGAAAGAAATCGCAATGCAATTTGAGGGCAGTAAAAACAAGCTGGTATTTATCAGTCACAAAATCGGTATGCCGGCAGGTTTGTCGAAGCGGGTGGCAAAATTTGAGCTCAGTCTGCCCGATGCACGGGCATTGGAAGCAATGGTTAGAGATGAAGCCGGCAACTGGCACAGGCAATCTGGCAAACAGGTATCGACCGATAAAAAAACACTGCAACGACTGGTGCGGAATTTAACTGGCCTGACCTTCAATGATGCCAGGCGACTGATCCGGAACGTCATTGTTGATGACGGTGCCATTACTGAAGAAGACCTGCCTGAAGTCATGCGGGCGAAATATCAACTGCTTAATCGCGACGATGTGTTGTCATTCGAATTCGAAACAACAAGATTCTCGGAAGTGGGTGGCATGCGCAGGCTCAAGCACTGGCTGCAACAACGGGAAAAAGTATTTCATGGAGTTATCGAGCAGCCCGGTACCGATACACCCAAAGGGCTTCTGCTGCTGGGTGTGCAGGGGTGCGGTAAAAGTCTCGCTGCAAAAGCGATTGCAGGTATCTGGAAAGTGCCTCTACTGCGCTTTGATTTCGGTGCACTGTACAACAAGTATATTGGTGAATCGGAAAAAAACCTGCGTGAATCGCTGCAGACCGCAGAAGTAATGGCGCCCTGTGTCATTTGGATTGATGAAATAGAGAAGGGCATATCAGGTGGAAGTGACGATGGTACATCAAAACGCGTTCTGGGTTCGCTACTGACCTGGCTCGCTGAAAACCGATCGAATGTTTTTATTGTCGCCACTGCCAACAATATCGATGATTTGCCGCCGGAGTTGATACGTAAAGGAAGGCTTGATGAAATATTTTTCGTCGACCTGCCCGGGCTGGACGTAAGAAAACAGATATTTTCCATTCACCTCGACAAGCGCAAGGTAAACATGTCGGCCATTGATCTCGACAGGATTGCTGCCGCCAGTGAAGGTTTCTCGGGCGCTGAAATCGAGCAGGCTGTTGTCAGTGCAATCTACAGCAGTTATGGCGAAGATAAAATGGTTGATACAGAGACCCTGTTAGAGGAAATCAGGACGACACGACCATTATCCGTGGTGATGGATACACAGATACAGAAACTGAAACAGTGGGCAGAGAGCAGGACCGTGCCTGTCGATTAGTGGGATTTATTCACCGCAGAGGCGCTGGGACGCAGAGAAAATTTGTGGCGGTGGTTGTTCCTGAGAGCAAATCTTCCCTGTCGCCTTCGGGGTAAATTATCTGGATAGTCAAAAGCCGACTTAAAGCGCGAAACACAGGCTGCCTGAAGTAAA
>JASFVM010000332.1:0-3239 GCA_050049835.1 Gammaproteobacteria bacterium | reverse complement strand
AGACGTGGATTTATACGCCATTCGCGAGTGATGTAAAAACGGGTGTTACCGATAAAAGACAGGGTGTCTGCATAATCGGTATCGTAATAGCGGATTCCCAGCACGCCGGTATCCCGGTCCATCAGCAGATTATTTCCTACCAGCTGTGCGCTGATCAGAAAATCTGTGCCTTTTTCGGGTGTTGCCGGGACTCCACCGGAAGCAATTGTGCCATCGAGGCGGGAAAATGTAATGTCTGCATTAACCCTGAATTTTTCGCTCAACTGCTTTGCGCCGCCGACCGTAATGTTTTCGCTGTCAGCAGTCCGGTCACGAGCCAGTTGGTAGATCTGCTCGATATCCAGGTTTTGCTGAAGCTCTTCAATGGATTGTTCCGGCCTGCCGATCAATGCATTTTCAATCGAGATAAAAGGCGTTTTACGCATGAAGGCATTAAGATAGGCGGTGAAACCATGGTCGAACAGCAGGTTGGCATTGAACTGGACAGTATTAATTTCCTTGTAAAACGTGTCATAGTCAATCATGCCGAATATTGATTTTGTCTTGTCCTTGTATCGGATTTCTGTACCAATATTTGTTCCGTCGTCGAGGCCGTCATAAGACTGGTCGAAATAAAACAGGTTCATTTCCCAGTGCTCGAAAAACAGTCCGGTCTCGAAAGTGATGCCGTAGAAAGTTTTTTTAGAATTGATCGAGGTTTTATTGTCGATCTCTACCGGATAGCCACCCAGCAGGTTAATTCGCATATCGGGATTGATCTGATAACCGGCCGAAATTCCGTCATACCGTCTTAACAGGCCGCCTATAGGCAGCCGCTGGCGCCCGATTCGCCCTGATGAGCCGGATTTTTTCAGATTCAGATCATAGTACATTTCAACAAAGCGGAATTCACTTGCATCTTCGTCCGCCTCAAAGTCGTAGGTGTGATCTGATATCAATCGAAACTGATGGTCGTAGTTAAGTGTACGCGCGATGCTGGTGGCATCAATAAAGGATATCAGCTGAGAGGCTACAGTAACCGTGTCTATACCGTCTGATGTTGCCCTGTCGTTTCTGTAGTACTGCGAGAAACTGCCGAAAGTATCGAGCCTGTTGCTTGAAGCATCGGATTCCATTCGAATCTCATCTCGAGGATCGCGGGTTGCCGTGATAAGACCGGACAGGCGTTGCTGGACACGGGTCGCTCCCTCGCTTGTCGGGTATTTCTCAAGATACTTTTCATAAATAGCTGCGGCATGAGCATTCTGCCCCTTGCGCTGCCTTGCCAGACCGAGTAATTCAAGCGCTTCCGGTGAATATTGATGCTCCCCGGCCTCGACCACCGCTGTCAGGTAGCGTACTGCCTGCGAGTAATCCTCTTTCTTTATAGAGGTTTTTGCTCTGAGCATCAGATCTTCCAGCTGACTTTCAGATAAATTATTTCCTTTTCTGATTTCCGTTGCGGGTACATTACTTTGATCCCTGCTTGTTACAGGAGCGCTGCTTGATCTGCGCGAGGTGCTGCTTTTGATTATGCGTTGTTGTGTGGCAGGTACCGTATCACTGATCCATGCCCCTCGGTAGGATGAGCGGACTTCCTTCAGTTTTGCGGCTGCCTGATTACGTGTGTTGAAGTAGCCCATGCACAGTCTTTCCCATGGCTTTTTCTTGACAGTGATTTGCGTCACATAAAGTGTATAGCCTTCGAACGCAGCCAAATCTGCCGGATTCCATTTCAGATCGACTCCTGGCGCTGCTGCGAGTGCAATCGAATAGCGCCCGCTGTCAGCACCATATGCAACCTTGGTTGCCAAAAGCTGGGCAAACAAGACAAGGGAACAGAAAACAACTGTAATTGCTGTATGGCGTTGCATGTCAAGTGGCTTCTTTCATAGTCAGTAACGATCAACGAGTTCCTGCAAGTGTGATTTCTGATTATTGTTTTAATAACTCGCACACGCGATCAATTGCCGCTATTGCGATGTTCATTAATACTTTACAAGCTGAAATTTGTCACATTTATGCGCGGTTAGGGATACAGTCGCAAATCCCGGGTTCGCCAACCTTATTAACGCTTTTCAGTATCCATAACACATGTTCTGTAGATCATCTGATAGCGTATGTTTGTCTATGATGGTTAACGCTTGATGTTTACATCGGTAAAACTCGATGTTTTGTGGCAATCATCACAACGCCTTCCGAACATCCTGCCATGGACATCCTGGCTACGATGGCAGGATATACACTCACCAGATGCCTCGAGCGGCCCGTTTGTACTTCTTCTATGGCAATCGAAACAACCGAGCTCTTTGTGGGCACCATCGATCCTGAAATCGGTATCTTCGTCGTGGTCAAACAACCATGTGCTCCAGGAGTTAGGGTTATGACAGGTTTCACAATCTGTGCCCAGCCTGGTTTTATGCTCATCATCATCTGCATGGCATGCATTGCATTCACTATCAGTTTTGCCGTATTCAGTTGATAGATGGCATTCCTCACACGGCGTGATAGCATGCATTCCAATCAGAGGAAAAGAAGTAATGTCATGATCGAACAGGACCTCTTCTCCCCAGCCTCGCTCATTATGGCAATTATTGCATTTGCTTCCCTGCTCACCCTTGTGTATGTCGTCCTGTTTGTGGCAGCTAATGCAGGTTATTTCCAGCTTGTCTTCATACATATCGCCTTTATGACAGAGATCGCATGATGTTTTCCTGTGTTTTCCATACAGGCTGAAATCAGTTTCCTTGTCGTGATCGAATTTGTGTTTCTGCCATGATGTGCTTGTGTGGCAGTCTTTGCACTTCTTTCCGTATCTTCCCTTGTGGCTATCGTCGTTTTTATGGCAGCCATGGCATGTGTCCGGCAATTCCTTTTTTATATCATTCTCGTCATGGCAACTGTTACATGCTGCTTTTTTGTGTTTCCCCAGGAGTGAAAAATCGGTTTCCCTGTCATGATCGAAGCTGATGAATTCCCACTCTTTTTCGTTGTGGCATGTTTCGCATTTCTTGCCAAAGCCGCCACGGTGAACATCCTGTATCTGGTGGCAGCTGATGCACTCTTTAGGTGTGTCCTTGTATTTCTGGTTGATATGACACGATGCACAACTGGTGTCTTTATGTGCATGCTTTAACGGAAAATCGGTTTCTGAGTGATCAAATGCATTTTGTTTCCAGCCAGTGGCCTTGTGACAGTCACCGCATTTTTTTCCCTGTTCGCCATCATGAATATCAGCTTTCTTATGGCAGCTGTAACAG
>JASFVM010000067.1:0-10184 GCA_050049835.1 Gammaproteobacteria bacterium | reverse complement strand
CGGGCAGAATGTCTAATAAACCGGTGTTTGCGAGTTCATCAATACTCCAGATCAAATTGGCCCTGATATGCTTATTCATCAGTATGGAATGCATATCCGAGATCAGGGCTTCATGGTCTGCAGCAATAGGTAGATAATAGCTGAGCTTGTATTTGTTCTGCTTTGTTGCCTCCTGCAACCTCAATTGAGTAAATCCTTTGAACATGGCGTGTATATCATCATGCGACCTGCCTTCCCAGTCTGGAGATATCTCCTGTTCCCATTGTGTCAAGTGATGCCATCCACCCTGTTGTATTTCGTAAATTGTAGAGCCTACATCAGCAATAACATAATCCGGCTGAGCCAGCTGATATTCATTTACTGCCTGCTCTACAAGTACCTGGTCCCTGCCTGTAACATAAACGAGGGTGACATCGGTCCGGTTCGCCAGTTTGTTGAACCTGTCCCTGGCGCCCGCTGATTCAGGCTGCGGCCCATTAGGCAGCAAGGTTCTGTCAAGGTCTGTACACAGCAGCAGGCACAACGACATTAAACTGTCACCTTGCAGTCACGGAAAAAGTCATAGTACTCGATAGCCTCGAGAATACCCGCTGCAAACGGCTTGTCGGCAAAATAGATACTTTCAATATCAGTGAGTTCTGAAAGTTCTTCATGATGGCGATTGGCAACCACGACTGACTTGGTATTACCCCGCATCATATCTTCATCTGCCCCTGAACCACCGGCTGCCAGTATATGTTCAAGTGGTATTCCCCACATTTCCGCAAACCAGCGTAGCGCATAACCCTTTGATGCTCTTACGGGCACAATATCCAGGTACTGACCGAATGCCAGAACCACGTGAACCGATTGATCGTGCTGGTGCAGCATGTGGATAATCTCATTGACATCCGGCGCAATCGACGGATCATAGAAATAACTGATCTTGTACTTGCTTTGCTCAGGTTTTGACTGCAGCTCCAGTCCTGGTAATTCATGCAAGACGCGCATGACAGCTCTGCGCTTCCACATGTGATCGATATGGTTTGACCATGCTGTATCCCTGGTCAGGTTCGGCATGTAATAAATTTCGGTGCCAAGACTCGTGATCAAAACATCAGGCAGAGGTATATGGTATTGCCTCAGTACTTTCAGAGCGGAATCCAGCCGCCGACCTGTAGCGATGCCAAACGTCGTACAACGCCTGTTATCCTGTATCACGCGCACAAACTCTTTCAGCGACTCAGGATTGCCCAGCAGATTCTGATCGAGATCAGTGAAAAGCGCTCTATCATGATAGAGCATCGGTCGACGCTTGAACTCCATTCTGGTTAACGGCTCGCTTTTATCGACAACAGGGCGGATCAGGCGAATATACTTCTCCGCATGCGCTTGCCATGAATAATGTTCCCGCACACCTTTAATACCGTTATGAGCCAGTCGCTTCCAGTTGCTCTTGTCATTGAGCACATTGAGCAACTTGTCAACCATTCCCTGTTTATCAAGTGGATCAATCAGGTAACCGTTGTGACAGTTCTCGATGATGTCGGTAGGTCCACCGTCTTCTGTTGCCACAATCGGCAGACCTGAGGCCGCCGCTTCGATGAGTGTAAGGCCAAAAGGTTCGGTTAAAGCCGGGTTGATGAATACACCACCGGACGCAGTAGCCAGACGATAAATAATCGACACTTCTTCAGGACGATGATGTTTTGGGTAGGCCACCTTGCCATATAGATCATACAGATCGATGGCGAGAAATATATCTGCAAGTACATCCTGCGCACCACTGTCCATTTCACGGATATCATCACGGTTGCCCGCGATAATAACCAGGTTGGCAATCTGTTTGAGTTCTTCTGACTCGCCGTAGGCCTCAACCAGTGTACTGATGTTTTTTCTCTGGTCCGGACGCGACAGCGCCAGAATGATTGGCTTGTACGGGTCCTGTAAAAAGCGGGCAATATCGAAAAAAATGGCACTGTCATATTCATTGCCTTCAGGCGGATAGAACTTCTCAAGATCGGTACCGGGCGGAATCACCCGCATTTTTTCCGGCTGGTAATAGTCGTACATTCCATACTGTTCAACTATTTCCTGGTTGGTGCTCGTTATCACGCGCTCAGCCACTCCCAGCGTTTCTTCCTCTGCGTCAATACGGCGTGATATGTTATAGCGTTGCTCGATAGCATCACGCTTCATACCACTGGCAAGCAGACGTTTTCGTTTGGCACGGCCCAGGGAATGACCGGTATGAACAAGCGGAATATTGAGCTGGTGTGAAAGCCGGGTACCAACATAACCGGCATCAGCATAATGACTGTGGATAATGTCAGGCAGACGCTTCTGGCTATGAAGAAAATCCAGCGCGTTATCGGCATAATTATCGAGCGAGTCCCACAACGCTTCCTTGGGGATATAAGCCTGTTCACCGCAACCTATACGTATAATACGGGTATTGTCCGAAAGCTCTTCTACCGGCTCATCGTAATCCTCACTGACATGCGGGTCGACAATTCGCCGGGTCAGCAGGTCTGCCTGTGCAATTTCAGGTTGCTGACCCAGTGCGCGCAACAACTCGACCACGTATTTTGTCTGACCACCGGTATCAGCATCCCGGCCCAGTTCAAGATCCTCGCCACGGATAAGACCATGGATACTGAGCAGTAATATATAGTATTTTCCGTCTTCGCTAATCATCTGTAATTATATGTTATCACTGTCTGCAGCTGATTTATCGACAAACCAGCATGAAGGGCCAATGCGGTTGACCGGCAGTTGCTCCCCCTGTTGTACCCGGGTCAGTGCCTCACGTTTGTTGCGTCCTGTTACCATGACGACACGCAGAAACGCGGACTGGAATGTGGCAAGGCCCAGCGAAACCCGCTCCGCGGGCGGTTTGGGTGCATGATAAACGGGCACCGCGGCGCGCCTGTCATCGAGCGCGGGATTATCCGGAAACAGACTGGCTGTATGGCCGTCTTCTCCCATGCCAAGCACCGCGATATCAAGCCCGTCTATGCGGTTGATCAGCGCTGAATATTTTTCTGCCGCCACTTCAGGCCCAAGCTCAGCCGGAATCGGGTGCCTGTTTTCATCAGGCGCCTGTATCCTCGACCAGAGCTGCTGCGCGATCATGCTGTCATTACGCTCCTGGTGGCCGACAGGAAAACAGCGCTCGTCCCCCAGGTACCAGTGTACGCCATGCCATGGCAATGTCCTGGTGGAAAGCAACTGTAAACACCGGGCCGGCGTTGTACCGCCGGGCAGTGCCACATGACAGGATTGTTTTTCTTCAACACATGAGATGATCCGGTTGGACAGAAAATCAGCTGCGGCCTGTGCCACGGCTTCGGCATCAGGAAATATGCTGAAACCTTCCACCATCAGGTTGGCTTGTGCCAGCCACTGGCGCAATCCCTGGCTAACTCATCCATGGCATCGATATCCCAGGTGCCCGCACGGTAACGCTCAATCGAAAAACGGTCTTTCCATGCCTTCAGGATAGGCTCGACGATGTCCCACGACTCCTCGACTTCATCAGACCTGGAGAACAGGGTACCGTCACCGGTCAGCACATCATGCATCAGTACTTCATAAGCATCAGCGACTTCGGCAGCGTCGTTTGCATAGGGCGCACGCATGACCATTTCTTCATTGTCCGTAGTCAGACCAGGTTTTTTTGCATTGAGCCGTAACACGACACCGCCGTCAGGCTGCAGGCGAAACACCAGCGCGTTCGGCGCGGGTATCGATGCATGTGTATCAAACAGATTGAACGGCGGCTTGCGAAAGCGGATCATGACTTCAGAGACGCGTTTCTTCAGGCGCTTGCCTGTCCACAGGATAAACGGCACGCCCTGCCAGCGCCAGTTATCGATATAGAAACGTACTGCCGCAAAGGTTTCTGTTGCTGAATCCGGAGACACACCCTCTTCTGCAACATAGGCCGGTACTTTTTCACCATCGATAATGCCGGATGCATACTGCGCCGCCACCGTCTGCTTTCTGACCTGTTCGGGATCAAAGCGGCGCACTGCGCGCAGCACTTTCATTTTTTCATCGCGCACGGCATCAGCGGTAAACTCGACCGGCGGCTCCATCGCCACCAGTGTCATGACCTGCATCAGATGGCTCTGAATCATGTCACGAAGAGCGCCGGAATGTTCATAGTATTTGGCGCGGTATTCGATGCCCAGGGTTTCAGCTACCGATATCTGTATATGATCGATGTAATTGCGGTTCCACAGTGGCTCCATGATGCTGTTGGCGAACCGGTATACCAGCAGATTCTGCACGCTCTCCTTGCCAAGATAGTGATCGATACGATAGATCTGTTTTTCGTTGAATACCGACTGCAGTTCGTTGTTCAGTGCTTTTGCCGATTCGAGGTTCATGCCAAACGGTTTTTCTATAACCAGGCGACGGTAGCCTTCTTCTTCGCTGACCAGACCTTGCCGTTCCAGACCATCAGCAACCTTGCCGTACCACTCGGGTGGAATCGCACAATAAAACACCGCATTCTTTTTGCCGCCGAGCGTTGTCAGCGCCTCTGCCAGTCGAACATAAGTCTCTTCATCACCAAGGTTGCCTGGCACCATCTTCATCCGGGCAGAAAATGCATCCCAGCGTTCTTCATCCATGTCTATGTTTGGGGAATACTTGTGCAATCCCGCACGGATCAGATTGAACCAGACCTCTTCGGTCCTGTTATTCACGACGCCGAGGATGCGACTGTCTGCGTGAACCAGGCCACAATCTATCATGCGTACCAGTGC
This sequence comes from Gammaproteobacteria bacterium, assembly GCA_050049835.1. Classification (GTDB taxonomy): domain Bacteria; phylum Pseudomonadota; class Gammaproteobacteria; order SZUA-229; family SZUA-229; genus JABDQW01. The sequence continues at coordinate 5,430 of JASFVM010000067.1, read as the reverse complement.
CGGTATCAGCTTGCGCTTGGTCAGGTCCCCCGCTGCACCGAATATGACGATATTGGTTGGCTCTGCGGTTTCAATATTCTTTTCTGTTACATCCACCGTCTAAACTCCTGTCGGCTCCAGATTTCATCAGATAATCATCGTATGTGCAGAGGTACCCACAGGCAGCGAATTCGCACCCTGCCTGTCTCCGTGTTGCAATAGCCCTGAAACACAGCGGGACAGTGTCGCTGCTGGCGAGTACGGTTGCAGATTGAGATCGTGGTCGCCCGACATACGGGAAGTCCTGATATGCTGTTATTATTTGCTCTGCATCATGCTTTTACACATCTAACAGGCCTGACGCAAGTGATGCAGATCAAGCTGTGATGAAAAATCTTTCAAGCCACGATTTTAAGACCATGTCGCTCGAAGGGATCCGTGCGGGATACGGGTAAGGGTTTGAGCAGTAAGGAAGCTTTCATCGTTGCCGGCACAGCCAAACCCATTAACTGCAGCACGGTTGGTGCGATGTTGGAAAGTTCACCAGCCGAAGACAGTTTCCAGTGCTGGCTGTCGATAACCATGCACGGTACCGGGTAAGTCGTATGCTGGGTATGCGGCTTGCCGGTGGCCGGATCAACCATCTCTTCACAATTACCATGATCAGCTGTCAGCACAACCGAATAGCCGGCGCTGACAGCAGCATCCAGCATCCTGCCAACTTCACGGTCCAGCACTTCAACCGCCGCAATAACAGCTTCCCTGACAGCGGTGTGGCCAAGCATATCGCCGTTGGCGAAATTTACCACTATGAAGGCATGTTCTGCTTTCCTGATCGCTGATTCAACAGCATCAGCAATCTGGGGCGCACTCATCTCCGGTTTCTGATCATACGTTGCCACATTGGGTGACGGGATCAAAATTCTTTTTTCACCTGCGTAAGGATGATCACGTCCGCCATTGAAAAAGTGTGTCACATGGCTGAATTTTTCTGTTTCTGCACAATGCATCTGCGACAGGCCTGCTTCGCTGATTTCTTTTGCCAATGTTGTTAGCGGACGATGCGGCTCGAAAGCATAAGGAAGGCCGAAGCTGTTTTCATATGGCATCATGCAGGTTATTTGTGCCAGGCCAGTTTCACCTCGGTCAAAACCCTCAAATGATGCAAGTCCGAGTGCTGCGACCAGTTGCCTGGGCCTGTCTTTGCGATAATTGAAAAAAATGACCTCATCGTCAGCCTGAATATTCTCTGCCGCGGGCAGCTTTATCGGGCGAATAAACTCATCGGTATCGCCCTGGCTATAGGCACTGCCAATCGCTGTTTCTGCTGAGAGCGCTCTCTGGCCCTGGCCCAGCATCAGGGCCCGCCATGCCATTTCCGTTCTTTCCCAGCGCCGGTCACGGTCCATTGCATAATAGCGCCCAATAATCGTTGCCACGGCTCCACCGGCTTCATGCAGGTCATTCTCGATCTCACGAAGATATATCAATGCAGACTTGGGTGAAGTATCCCGCCCATCAGTGATCATATGCAGCATCGGGTGGACACCACGGCATTTGCACATATGGATCAATGCCTTGAGGTGGTCAATATGGCTATGTACGCCTCCATCCGAAACCAGGCCTATCAGATGCACCGGCCGCGACTTGCGCTTTGCAGCGTTGATCGCATTCAGCAAGGCCGTGTTTTCAAAGAACGTTCTATCTTCAATTGCACGGTCAATCTGCACCATATCCTGCAGAATTACATTACCACTGCCGAGTGTCATGTGACCGACTTCGGAGTTCCCCATTTGACCGTCTGGCAGACCGACCGACAGACCGGAAGCGTTGATATGTGTATGCGGGTAACGTGAAAAATAGGCATCAAGACGTGGCGTATGGGCTTCCGCCACAGCATTGTTCAGCTTGCTCATATTGACGCCAAAGCCATCGAGTATCACCAACAGGGTTGGTTGCCGTGGAACTCCTGATTTATGTGTCATCTATATTTGCTTTTACAACCTCAAATAGACCGCACCCGGATTCTGATAGCCGGGTGCGTGATAAAATAGTGTGCTTATATAACTGAATACAACTTTCATGCCAGCGGATAGCGGCATTAACGTGCTGATTACAAGGAGAAAACTGGCAGATACGTGTTACAGTGTTGTGAATATTGCACTTTTGTCGAGCACGGTGCACAAATATTGTGCACGCGTTAATATATTAACAAGGTTTCAACTTCCAGATGTCATTATTGTATTCCTGCATGGTGCGGTCGGTAGAAAAGAAACCGCTGCTGGCTGTGTTCATAATACTCATGTGCAGCCATTTTTCGCGGTCCAGATAGGCAGCTGATGCCTCTTCCTGTGCATCGATATAACTGCGGAAATCCGCCAGGGTCAGCCATGGATCATGAGGGCTTTTCATCGATGCAATGATATCGTTGAAAATGTTGGGCTCGAACAGGTTGAAGTGACCGCTTTCGAGCAGGTAAATAACAGCCTGCAGATCCGGATCATCATCGATTATCTGCAGCGGCTGGTAATCACTGCGCATCTGCTCGACTTCTTCCGCCTTGAGTCCGAAAAGGAAGAAATTATCATCACCGACTGCATCGAGTATCTCGATATTGGCGCCATCATAGGTACCAATTGTAATCGCACCATTCATCATGAATTTCATATTGCCGGTGCCAGACGCTTCCTTGCCCGCCGTTGATATCTGTTCTGACAGATCGGTTCCCGGACAAATAATTTCCATTTTGGAAACGTTATAGTCGGGTAAAAACGCAACTTTCAGCTTCGAACCGACATCAGCATCGTCGTTTATTACCTTGGCGACGTTGTTAATCAGCTTGATTATCAGCTTTGCCATATGATATCCGGGTGCAGCCTTGCCGCCGATCAGTACACAGCGTGATGTCCAGTTTTCGATGTCGCCTTTCTTGATACGGTTATAGAGGTGAATGACATGCAGTATGTTTAACAGCTGGCGCTTGTATTCATGTATACGTTTGACCTGTACATCAAACATCGCAGATGTATCGAATTCGACACCGCACTTTTCCATCACCAGGTTTGCGAGGCGTTGCTTGTTCTCCTGCTTTACCTCGAACCATTTCTGCTGAAAGCCCTTGTTGCTGCCGGCCGCAAAGGTCTTGAGTGCATCGATTTTGCCAAGGTCCCTGACCCATTCTTCACCGATGTGGTCGCTGATTAACTGCGTCATGGCAGGGTTGGCATAGGCTATCCAGCGCCGCGGCGTTACGCCGTTTGTCTTGTTATTGAACTTTTCCGGCCAGAGCTCATAGAAATCCCTGAACAAACCTTCACACAATAACTTTGAATGCAATGCTGCAACACCGTTAACAGAAAAACTGCTGACGATCGCGAGGTAAGCCATGCGCACCGATCTGTCACCGCTCTCATCGATAAGCGACATGCGTGCCTGCTTCTCCTTGTCACCGGGCCAGCGCATTGCAATATCGTGCAGGAAGATCTTGTTAATATGATAAATAATCTCCATCGGACGTGGCAGCAGCCTTTCCATCAACCTTACCGGCCATGTTTCCAGCGCCTCCGGCAACAGCGTGTGATTGGTATAAGCCATGGTCCTGGTAGTAATCTCCCATGCCTTGTCCCAGGATAGACCCTTTTCGTCCAGAAGAATACGAATCAGTTCTGCCACCGCAATGGTAGGATGCGTATCATTCATCTGGAAAACATTGTAATCCGCGAAATCATCATAGTTATTACCGTGGGTGTGTTCCCACATGCGAATTACATCCTGCAGACTGGCGGACGCAAGAAAATATTGTTGCTTGAGCCGCAATTCCTTGCCGCTTTCGCTGGCGTCATTCGGGTATAACACCATGGTGATATGTTCTGCATCATTTTTCGCCTCTACCGCTTCGGCATAACTGCCCTTGTTGAAGTCATCAAGGTCAAATAACTTGGTCGCGGTAGATTTCCACAACCTGAGGGTATTGATCGTGTTGTTGCGATACCCCGATATCGGCATATCATAGGGAATGGCTACCACATCGTTGGTATCAATCCAGTGTGCACGGTGAACACCGTTACTGTCCTCATAGTGTTCAGTACGACCGCCAAAGTGAATGGCCTGTTCAAATTCGGGTCGTGGCACTTCCCATGGGTTGCCATCGCGTAACCAGTGATCGGGCTCTTCAATCTGAAAACCGTGATCGATCAACTGATGAAACATGCCGTATTCATAGCGCAGGCCATAACCGACTACCGGCAATTCGAGCGTTGCGCAACTGTCCATGAAACAGGCCGCCAGCCTGCCGAGACCACCGTTACCAAGACCGGCATCCGGCTCTTCATTAATGACATCTTCCAGCTCGACCGAGTGGTTCATCAATGCTTCTGCAGTTTCATTTTCAATATCAAGATTGAGCAGATGATTGCCGAGGGCACGCCCGATGAGGAACTCGAGCGACAGATAATATGCCTTGCGGGTATTCGGCTCGTTATGACGTTTCCAGGTGTGATGCCACTTCGACATGATGCGATCGCGCACTGTTAAAGCCATGGCCTCGTACAGGTAAAATGGTACGAACCCCATGAAATGACCGAGATGGTTTCTGAGGTAACGATGAAAACCCTGAGACAACGACTGGCTGTCTGCAGGTAATGGCTCCAGTTCCTCGAGCGTGCTTTCTTCTATCCAGTCTTTGTCATTCATTTTCTTGCATCAACCTCAACCTGATACAGTTTCTGATATTCACGTGCACTGGCATCCCAGCCAACATCCTGTCGCATGGCAGTCTTGCACAGCTGCAGCCAGAGCTTCGGATTCTTGTACAGCTCAATGGCACTTACTATCATCGCATACAGCGACTCCGAGTCCGCATGCCTGATCACGAACCCGGTTGCTGTCTTGTCTTTCAACGACATCAATGTCGTATCGACAACCGTATCCGCGAGACCACCGGTGTTATTCACCACCGGCGGTGTGCCATAGCGCAAGCTGTACATCTGGTTCAGACCGCACGGTTCAAACCTGGAAGGCATGATAAACATATTGGCACCGGCCTCGATCTGGTGCGCCAGCTCTTCGGAGTAACCGATGTGCACATGAAGCCTGTCCGGGTATTTTGTGGCAAGATTGTGCAGATCAGTTTCATAGGCCATATGACCCGATCCCAGCACAACCATATTCGCATCCGTGTTTTCGAACAGTTGTGGCAGGACATCGGTGATAAGGTCGACGCCTTTCTGTTCCACCAGTCGTCCAATAAAACCCAGCAGTGGCGCGTCATTTTGCGGCAGTCCCGCCCGTTTCAACAAATGCTTTTTATTAAGCGCCTTGCCCTCATTGAATTTGTCATCGGCCGAGTAGTTGTGTGCTATATACCTGTCTGTTTTCGGGTTCCAGGTATCAAGATCGATACCATTAAGGATGCCGGTCAGCTTGTCGCCAAGATGGCGCAATACACCATCA
>JASFVM010000331.1:0-3282 GCA_050049835.1 Gammaproteobacteria bacterium | reverse complement strand
ATGAAATGTATATTGCCAGGGTTCTTGCCGAGGCGAATGCAGCTGCAGCCAGTGCCGGCGATATCCAGGAATCGGGAGGAGAGCAGGGGCGTCTCAACCGAATCATCGCCGGGCTGGATTTCGATAATTGAAGTTGTTGCAGATGATCATGGCAACAAGTGATATTTCAGTATGCCAGAGTGGCCGCCAGTTTACATCCGGGTTGCCTCATTAGACGTTTTTTTACTTAACCTGTATTTTACGGACGTGTGAACCACTGCAAGCCATAACTGTTTTTTATACTGCTATCGTTGCTTATACGCATATTCTATTACTCAAACCTGTACCAGTCATTGAATCCTGATGATTTGTGACCATATGTAATAATACAGATGCGTCAATCAACAGAATGGGTGCAACATGGCTGGCAGTATTGATTATTACCATGACAGGAGCATTTCTATCAGCAAAACAGTTGCTGCTATGGTTATGCTGGTTGGGCTCTTTACAATGCAACAGGCTGTTGCCGATGGATGCAATATTGTTGAAAGTAAAAATTATCCTTCCTCGTGGAAACTGCCTGCCACCGCGATAGATACCGAAGATATTCCCGCTATCGAGCTGGATCCCGATGCGCCTGACAGCAGACCGTTGCCTGTTTACCAGCTTGATGATCACACCTATTTTCTGTTTGGCAACATCTCGACATTAAACGAGAAAAACCGCGGTTTTAACGCAAATGCCGGATTTGTTGTGACCGGGGAGGGGGTGATTGTTATCGATTCCCTGGGTACGCCAAAGCTGGGAAGACGTTTCATCAGCACTGTAAAGTGCGTAACGGATGAGCCGATCAAATACCTCGTGGTGACGCATAATCATCCTGATCATGCTTATGGCGCGGCGGCTTTTCAGGCAATAGAAGGTATCACCATCATTGCACATCCGGGCACCGTTGATTACAATCACTCCGAAACATTGCAGACTTCCGTCGAGTACCGCGAGCAATTACTGTCGCATGATATGGCTGGTTTCAGGCCGCTGAATGCAGATACATATGTCAAGAGCGAGCCGTTTAATAAACTACGTATCAGCCTGGGTAAGGTGATCATGGATGTCTTCAATACCGGCAAACACCATTCCTATGGTGACCTTGTTATCCATCAGCCGCGTGCCCAGTTTCTATGGGTTTCTGATCTCGTATTCAACCAGCGAACGACATATATGGGTGACGGTGACAGTGCGCAGATACTTGAAGCACAGGACTGGTTGATGCAAACATTTCCTGATGCCCGGTTAATGATCCCCGGCCATGGCAGTGCGCAAACGCCGCCTTTTCCAATGCTGGCAAAAACACAGGACTATGTTAAACGTATGCGTGAAGCCATGCTCAATGCCGTCGAAGACGGTACCATGATGCTGGATGCCGTGCAGAATGTCGAGTTTGAGGACTGGCAGGATGTTCCGCTTTATGACAGCAACCAGCGCGCAAACGCCAATTTTGTTTACCGCGAAATGGAAAAGGCGTACTTCGAGAATTTTTAACGGATGCCTGAGCGCAGTTACAGGGTGATGACCCGAATCAGGTCGGTACCGCCAGCCTGCTGGTAATGCCCGGCAGTGACGATCACGGTATTGCCACTGTCGGCATAGGCAATCTCACGGGCCTTCTTGATTGCAAAGTCGATACGTGCGAGATCAGACGGCTCTCCCTGGTAGAGTACCGGTATCACACCCCAGTTCATGCAAAGCTTGCGTGCCACCAGCTGTGAGGAAGTGATCGCGAGTATCGGGCAGTCAGGGCGGTACTTTGAGATCAGGCGTGCCGAGAAACCGCTTTCAGTCAGGCTGATAATGGCGGCAGCCTTGAGGTTGGCAGCCATCACGACTGACGCCTGGCCGACAGCCTGGGTAACGACATTCGCGGGACTTGGTTTTATCTTCTGCAGGTAACCGTATTCGCTGAGTGAGGCTTCTGCGCGCATGGCTATGGTTGCCAGCGTTTTTACCGCTTCAATCGGATACTTGCCAACGGCGGTTTCACCCGAGAGCATGACCGCAGAGGTGCCATCGAGAATCGCATTGGCAACGTCGCTCGCTTCAGCCCGGGTTGGCTTGGGGTTGTGCTCCATCGAAGCCAGCATCTGGGTGGCGGTAATCACAGGCTTGCCGTTGCTGACCGTCGTGCGAATGATGTGCTTCTGTGTCGCAGGAACATCGGCCAGTGGCAGTTCAACACCCATGTCGCCGCGGGCGACCATGATGCCATCCGCAGCATCGACGATTTCTTCCATGTTTGTCACGCCGGCCCTGTTTTCAATTTTGGCGATGATGGGTATGTTTACATTGCGTTCGATGAGTATTTCGCGCATTTTGTAGATGTCATCCGCAGTCTGGATGAATGAAGCCGCGATATAGTCAACATCATTTTCAGCAGCGAAATTCAGTTCCTTGACGACATCATCGCGATTTTCTGGGCTGACTGCACTCAGTGCCAGCTTGGTTTCCGGCAGGTTAACGCTCTTGGAGTTACCAAGCCTGCCGCCATGAATGACACGGCAGTGAATAACGCCATCAATGACCCTGGTGACTTCGAGTTCGATGGCGCCGTCATCCAGCAGAATGGGTGTTCCCTGGCGTACTTCCTCGAACAGTTTGTGGTAGGTAATTGCAACGCCGGTGTCATCACCCGGACGATCTTCCGTGTGCAGACAGAAATCGGCACCAGGGACGAGATCGGTTGCATCATCTTTGAGCAGGCCGGTACGAATTTCAATGCCGCGGGTGTCAATCATGATGGCGATATTGGTGCCGACCTGACTGGCAGCTGTGCGCAGGCGTGTTATTTGCTCCTTGTGTGCTGCGTGTGTTCCGTGAGAGAGATTAAGACGAGCCACATTCATGCCGGCTTCGATCATGCCCTTGAGCATCTCGGGTGAATGGCAGGCTGGGCCTATGGTGGCAACGATTTTCGTTTTTCTTACATGTGCGGGTCTGGGAACGATATTGTTCATGAATGGTGGTTGCCTTGTGTATTGCTGGAATTCACAGTGAAAAAAGAAACAATATTGTACCGCTTAATTACTAGCAGGTCCCGATACAACTCAAATTGTGCGCTGGTAAGTGTCTACAGACTTGCCGTGGCTGCCAATGAAGGTTTGTTGTGTTACGTGCAGCCCCTGTTTTGAGTGCGTTTTATTATTCAAAATATCTGATTTTATTAATGATTTTTAGTCTTTCGTCAATCAGATTGCCGCAACAGGCGCGGCCCTGGTGCTGTCGCTATGGCTGGTCACGCAAAGGGGT
>JASFVM010000330.1:0-3283 GCA_050049835.1 Gammaproteobacteria bacterium | reverse complement strand
CGTGTACGGTTTCATCATCCTGTACGTATACGGTAACCGTTACCGGATCTCTCAGGGTTTGCAGTAATTCAATGCTGCTTTGTGACAGGGTGTTGCGCTTGTTGCTGGTCCAGTCAAATTGTACTGCATGCCTGTTGCCCAGCCAGCCAAGCAAGCCGACAGCGATCAACAGTAGAACGATAAAAGTTATTTTTTGTAACTGCAGTTGCAGGCGGGTTTTTTTTGAAAGCTTCATTGTATTATCCCTGCAGTCGCCGCGAATCCATTTGACGTATCGTCAGCAGCAGGAATGTTGCTATAAAAAGAATGAAATAGACAACATCCGCAGTATCAATCAAGCCGCGTAGCATGGGTGTGAAATGTCTGAGTAATGACAACTGGGTAAGTGCGGCTGTGCTGTCACCGCTATTGCTGCTGATTATCCATAATAACAGCAGCAGTCCGAATGAACTTATCGCCGCGACTACAGGGTTGTCAGTCAATGATGACAGAAACAGGCCGGCAGAGGAAAAGGCAGACAGTAACAACATCAGGGCAAACATGCCCGCAGCGAGTTTGCCAAGGTCAAGTTCGGTGCCCATCAGCAGGGATAACGGCATCAGGCTGATCATGATGATAAATATCAGCATGAACAGGGCGATGCCGGTAAATTTACCCAGTACTATCTGGCTCATGCTTACGGGCGAGGAAAGCAGCAAGGCGAGCGAGCCGTTGCGTCTTTCTTCACTGATCAGCCGCATTGTCAACAGGGGTGTCACCATTAACAGGATAATGCTGGCGATTTCAAAGGTGGGCATAACCACCATATCGGTTACGCCGGGTGCATTGGGCATCGTGGCAAGTTGTGGCTGGATGCCGAAGAAGAAATCAATCTGGGCAAAGAATGACCATGCAAGGATCAGTTGCGTCACAGCAAGCACTGTCCAGGCCAGCGGCGATAGAAACATGCTGCGCAGCTCACGTGATGCAATAGTGATGATCATGCGTCTGCTCCATCGCCCAGAGTCAGGTTAACGAAGATCTGTTCCAGAGAATGCTCATGCGGCACGAGTCTGGTTAATCCCCAGTTGTTATGCACGGCAATTGCAGCCAGTTCATCAGCGGGGGATGTGGTGTATACAATGAAGCTGTTGCTATCGACCTGCTCGACCTGGTCGATAAAGTCTATCGCATCAATATCAGCGACAGCAGGGGGTCTGACAAGGGACAGTTCATATTTTCCGGTATGCTGATGTGCCTGCAGACCTTTCATGTCCGATGCATATACCAGTTTGCCGGCATTGATGATCTGCACGCGGTTACATACCGACTCAACCTCGGGCAGGATGTGGGTTGACAGAATGATGCCATGGCTTTTGCCGAGTTCAATGATCAACTCCCTGATTTCGCGTATTTGAATCGGATCGAGACCGACAGTGGGTTCGTCCAGGATAATAACCTGCGGCGAGTGCAGGATTGCCTGGGCGATTCCAACACGCTGTTGAAAGCCCTTGGAGAGGTTGCCGATCAAGCGCTTGCCGGTATCTGTCAGGCCGCATCGCTGTTTTGCCAGTGCCAGGGCATTACTGATGGCGGTTTTGTTGATGCGTCTGAGTTTTGCGCAATAACGCAGATATTCGTCAACACTCATTTCCCTGTATAGAGGAGGCGTCTCAGGCAGATAGCCGAGCGCTGATTTTGCTTTACCCGGCTGCTCCAGCAGGTCAATGCCGTTGATCTGTATTTCACCTTCTGTCGGTGCGAGATTTCCGCTCAGCATTTGCATGGTGGTAGACTTTCCCGCGCCATTGGGGCCGAGAAATCCAAGGATATCACCGGCGGCCAGCTCGAAACTGATGTTGTCGACGGCACAGTTATCGCCGTAGTAGCGTACCAGGTTGTGTACCGAGATCAGGGGTTGTGAAGACATGCGGGTATTATTATGTTTTTACCGCAGCTTGCAAGGTCAGTTGGCAAATATGCAGCATAACGGGAACTGATAATATGTGGTTAGGTGTAGATACCGGCGGAACGTTCACTGATTTTCTGTTGTTTGATGAACAGAGCGGCGATCTGGCGCTGCACAAGGTACTGTCGACACCCGATGCCCCGGAGCGGGCTATATTACAGGGAATTGCGGATCTGGGTATCGACACCCGTGAGTTGCTGCTGGTGCACGGGTCAACCGTTGCGACCAATGCCGTGCTTGAAGGCAAAGGCGTTCGTACCGCCTATGTTACCAACAAGGGGCTGGCAGATGTTCTCAGCATCGGGAGACAGGCGCGCAAGGAGCTTTACAATATGCGGCCACAAAAGCCATCACCCCTGATTCCGGCAGCATTAACCCTGGAAGTGAATTCGCGCCTGGCGGCGAGTGGCGATGCCATTGTCAGCATGACAGAGGATGAACTGCAGGTTTTATGTTCACGGCTGGAGACGCTGGCACCCGCGTCCGTTGCGATTAACCTGTTGTTTTCGTTTATCGATGACAGTGAAGAAAAACGTATCGAATCGGCGCTGCTTGAACGCGCGGGTGGCAGGCTCTTCATCAGCCGCTCATCAGATGTACTCCCCGAATACAAGGAATATGAACGTGGCATGGCGACAACGTTGAATGCCTATGTCGGCCCTCTGATGCAGGGCTACTTGCGCAGGCTGGAGGAGAGTGCGCCCGGTTGTCGGCTCGCCGTTATGCAGAGCTCAGCGGGTACCGCCAGCGCACACCAGGCGGGGCGTTATCCCGTGCAGTTATTACTGTCAGGACCCGCTGGCGGTTTGAAGGGGGCGCAGTTCGCTGCGGCCAGATCCGGTTTCGAGCGTTTACTGTCGTTTGATATGGGGGGTACCTCAACCGATGTTTCGATCATTGATCGGGAAATCGGCTTTACGACTGAAGGACGTATCGGCGATTACCCGGTAGCTGTACCGATGGTCGATATGCATACCATCGGTGCCGGTGGCGGGTCCATCGCCAGTGTCGATGCCGGTGGCATGCTGCTGGTTGGCCCGGAGTCAGCCGGTGCCGATCCCGGTCCGGCCTGTTATGGCAAGGGCGGTTGCCAGGCAACGGTCACCGATGCCAATGTGGTGCTGGGCAGGCTGCTTCCTGATGCATTTCTAGGTGGTCGCATGGCGCTCGACAAAAACAGGTCCGAACAGGTAATAGCCGCTGTCGCGGATTCACTCGCTATGGATATCCACGTAGCGGCCAGCGGCATTATCGAAGTTGTTAATGATCACATGGTGCGTGCGCTCAGGGTAATGTCGGTACAGCGTGGTGAAGATCCCGGGGAGTACACGCTGG
>JASFVM010000329.1:0-3284 GCA_050049835.1 Gammaproteobacteria bacterium | reverse complement strand
CCAGTACCACATAATTATAAGTATCGACCGGGGTCTGGTTATCACGTTCGGTATAACGCAGTTCGGCATTGACACGCAGTTTGGTCATCGGGCGCGATGCCAGTTTCAGTTGTGCGTTGGTCATCCATACTTCGCCATCCAGTGAACTGCGCGGCAACGGTGTCGTCGTGATCGCGCTGTTGATCGTGTACGGTTCAAAATTCTGGTTCTGTGTCATCCGGCCCATGGCTATCAGGCCGGTCAGCCGGGTGCTATAGGGCAGGGTATAGCCGCCGGTCAGTGATAACTGGTGGAACTCGTTGTCAGGGGCCAGTGACATGCTGCCTTCACCGGTTGTCGGGTTGAACGGATCATCCCAGCTCAGCGATTCGTTGGCGTTGTTGAATAATGAAGCATGATAGGTCAGATCCAGCTGTCCGGTATCACCTGCATAATGCAGTTTGGCATTGACCTGGTCGGTATCATAATCGATCGGTTCGGGTAAAAGAGCGGTCGTGGTATTACCGACGATGGTAGCGGATCCCCCTCCGATGGCACCACCAACAGCATCGATGCCCTGCTTGTTTTCATGACTGAAGTCGACATCAAACTGCCAGCGTTCTTTCGGGGTTACAATGACTCCTCCGGTAACACGTTCACGCTTGGTCTTGAGTTCGAAGCTGTTCAGGTTGGCATCGACATTGGTGGTGATGTCAAAGCCGGGTGGCAGAGTAAGGTCGGTACCGCCAACACCGCGAAAAGGTGTTTTCACGGTGTTGTTCTTGTAATTCGGCAGTTCGTCCCATTCAAGGAAGAACTTGTAGCTGCCCTGCAGGCCGCCTTCGAGGCGCAGGTAACGTGATTCCAGTCCGAGGTTGGTGCCATGCATGTTCCAGAAACGGCCGTCTTCACTGAATTTTTCGATATCGATATTGCCGATGACAAACCATCCTTCGGTTTGCAGGCCGTTGTAGCGGCCGAACTTGTAGGCATCATCGGTCACATAACCTATACCGAGCTCGATTTCACTGTAGACAGGCTCGGAAATAAACGCCTCCGGGACCAGGGGCTCTTCCTCGGCTGCAGCATTACCCTCCTGTGCCGGAACAGTGTTCGAAACCAGTCCTGAAGTGACGATAAAACAAATCAGCAGTGAAGTTCTTGTTTTCATAATTCTGTTACTGTCTGATGGCTGAACATGAATTTTTGTTATCGTTGCAAGGCGGCACCGGACGGATGGTTGGTGCCGTGAATCTTGCTGTGACAGTTCGCGCAATTCATACCGACAATCAATCTGCCGCGGTTTGAATCGGCATCACTGTAATCAAGCATTCTGCTGATATGGGTCAGCCCTCCGGCAGCAGTCTCTGCAGCATGACACTGCTGGCATAACTGCGGGCCCGGTTTGTTCAGTAATGCCTGGTGATTGGAGCCGTGTACGCGGTGGCACAGGGTGCAGTCCTCGCTGGCCGGGTAGTGTTCCCACAGGAAAGGGCCGCGCTTTTCAGCATGGCAGGTATAGCAGTTCTCATTGATGCTGAACTGCTTCAGCGATGACGGTCCGGCTGAACCATGCGGATTATGGCAGTCACTGCAAATCACCTTGTTGTCCCGAATCGGGTGTGAAGAAGCACGGTAAATCTGGGAGCGAATGTTTTTGTGGCATTTGAAGCAGGTTTCGGTTTGCGAGCCGCGGTGAATCACGTCATTGCGCTTGTGAATCGAATGGCAGCTGACGCAGGCCAGGTCCTCTGCTTCGTGAGTACTCGACATCCAGTGCATACGATCACCGCTCTGATGGCATCCCAGGCAAATTTCATTACGCTGATAGACTGTTTCACCATAACGCCCGGTCATGCTGATAATGCAATTGCCTTCGGTTTCGAAATGAAGCATGCCCGGTCCATGACAGGTCTCGCAACCCTGGCGGCCGAAAGGTGAGCGTGGGTCTGCAGCCTGTCCGTGCGGGCTTGCTTTCATCGTTTCGATCTTGTCCTGGTGGCAGTCGGCACACACTTCCGGACCCAGGTATTCACCTTTTTCCATGCCTTCGCAGGGATTGGCTTCCTTGAAAGCATGTTTCGCCTTGCCGGCCTCGGTCGTGTCTTCAGGACTGACTTCAACCGGTGTTTTCTTTTCCTCTGACGAAGCAGCAGCTTCGGGCGCCGCCTCAGTGGCTTCGGTTTGAGCCGCAATCTGAACCCCGCTGAAGGGCAACAGGGTGAGCATTAGCACAAGTAGCAATTTATGGCGATGGCGCATGGCTATGAATGTGATCGTTATCATTATTGGTTAACCAAGTATACAAACCTTAGCCGTTTTTTTATTCGTGATATTGATTTAATTCAAGTTTTCTTGCGATATCTCAATTACTAACGGCATGTATTGGTAGAAAATGCTCACTGTGTTTAACTTCGCCAAGTTTTTTCTCCTGATCCGGACGGATGCCATGAAGTTGTCGAGTTTGAGTTTGTGCAATGGCATCAGTGCTAATGCTGTCAAGGCGGTGGTTATTCTGCTGCTTAAGGCCTGCATTCTGACAGGAATGCTTGGAACACAGGTATACGCGTTGGAGTCAGCGACGACTTCTGATCACAGTAAGCTCAAGGAATTGCAAAGGAAATTCCGATCAGGACCTGAAGTAACCAAGGTCTGTATCAAATGCCATACCGAGGCCGCCAGGCAGATTCAAAAAACCAAGCACTGGACCTGGGAATTCCTCAATCCCGACAACAAGCAGCGTCTGGGCAAGAAAAACATACTGAATAATTTCTGTATTACGCCGCAATCCAATTTCGCTCATTGCACAGCCTGCCATACCGGTTATGGCTGGGTTGATAATAATTACGATTTTACCGTCGAGGAGAATGTGGACTGCCTGGTCTGCCATGACACTACGGGCACTTACAGAAAAGGCAGTGATAACGGCGGCTTGCCTAGAGAGAGTGTTGACCTCACCTATGTGGCGCAGAATGTCGGCAAGACCAGTCGCGACACCTGTGGCGCCTGTCATTTTTATGGCGGTGGTGGCAACGGGGTCAAGCACGGTGATATGGACAATTCACTGGCGGTACCGGAACGCGAGCTTGATGTGCATATGGATGTGCTGGGTGAGGATTTTACCTGTGCAACCTGCCACCGGCATATCGAACACGATGTAGCCGGCAGTCGTTATGTACCACAAGCGGCGCACGTCGAGGGTTATCATATTTATAGAAGGGAGAGAGTAGGGCAAAACAGGGCACATTGCAGAGCGTGTCATGGCAATGATCCGCATAAAAAAACAGCCAAACGCAGGCTGAACC
>JASFVM010000328.1:0-3290 GCA_050049835.1 Gammaproteobacteria bacterium | reverse complement strand
ATCGAGGTGATCGACCAGCCTCGGCCGGGCATAGAATTCATCATCGGGTGACGGGTCCTGCCTGCTGAACGGGTCGTCGCTCCAGAAGTCGGTGGCGGTATGCTCGTAACGTGCCTGCATGCCTGGGCCATTTGATGCCAATATGTCAATAATGTCGTTACACTGGCCGCCATGCTCCTGGCCGGCATTCCATATACTGATGATGCGGGTTTTGATATCCAGTGTTTTTGCTGCCAGAGGATGGTTGAAGTCTGTTATCAGTGCATCATCCTCAATACCGATAATACGGCAGGGTAGATAATTCGAGCTGTAGTTTTCAGGAATATTGTCGAATATTTCCCTGGGATAGAAGCGCCCCAGCCGCGGTTCCAGCCTGATTTGTCTGGAAATGTCGCGGTTGAACTGTTTCTGTTTAACCGTGCAGACATTGGCTGTTGAGAATTCTTCGAGTATCTCGCCTGTGCTGAAACTGTGGGTGGTCACATCTCCGATGTGGCGGCCTTCGAGCTGAATTTCTATTTCGGGTGGAAAATGATCACGCCATAAATTCAGATTGTCGACGAACTGGCTGTCAATATGGGTGGCATATTCGGATTGCCATTGCAGGGTAAATTCTGCACTGACACTGGACGTGCGGGTGACCGCGTCCTCGACAGGCCTGTTTTCATTACTGGCGATGAGATCGGTAACGATTCCGAAGTCTGATATATTCATCGCTGGCTGATAATACTGCCCCACATGTCATGTTCGTCCGTAGCATCAATGCGAACTTTGATGAATTCGCCGGGGCAAAGTTCTGCATGCTCTTCGATGTATACCAGGCCGTCGATTTCAGGTGCATCAGCAGTACTGCGAGCAACAGCACCGGCGTCGCTGACAGCATCGACCAGGACCAGCTGTTCAGTGCCGATCTTCCGTTTCAGTTTTTGTGCACTGATTACCGCCTGTCTTTCCATGAAGCGCTGCAGACGCTCCTGCTTGGTGTCCTCATCGACGTGGTGTGGAAGCTGGTTCGCTCTTGCGCCTGCAACCGGTGAATAGGTAAAACAACCGACGCGGTCAAGCCGGGCTTCATCAAGAAAATCCAGCAGCTGTTCGAAATCATCGTCGGTTTCCCCGGGAAAACCGACGATGAAGGTGCTGCGCAGTGCCAGTTCGGGGCATATTTCACGCCAGCGGCGAATTCGCTGCAGTGTGTTCTCGCTGGCGGCAGGGCGTTTCATCGCCTTGAGAATGTGCGGGCTGGCATGCTGAAACGGTATATCCAGATACGGTAACAGTTTTCCGTCGGCCATCAGCGGGATAATTTCATCAACGTGCGGGTAGGGGTAGACATAATGCAGTCTGACCCAGACACCGAGGCTGGCGAGTGCCTCGCACATTTCTTTCATGCGCGTTTTTACCGGCATTCCGTGCCAGAACTCGGTTTTATACTTGAGGTCGATACCGTAGGCGCTGGTATCCTGTGAAATCACCAGTATCTCCCTGACACCGGCGGCTACCAGGCGATCGGCCTCGCTCAGTACCTCGTTGACCGGTCGGCTGACCAGGTCACCGCGCAAATCGGGAATGATGCAAAAAGTGCAACGATGGTTACAGCCTTCCGAAATTTTCAGGTAGGCATAGTGGCGCGGTGTGAGCCTGATGCCTTGCGCCGGTACCAGGTCAAGGAACGGATCATGTTCGGGTGGCAGATGCCGGTGAACGGCATCCATCACTTCACGGGTGGCGTGCGGTCCTGTTACAGCCAGTACATTCGGGTATGTCTTTTGCACAATATCGCCCCTGGCGCCGAGACATCCGGTCACAATGACCTTGCCGTTTTCATGCAACGCTTCACCGATAGCCTCCAGAGACTCTTCGATGGCGTCATCAATAAATCCGCAGGTATTGATAACCACCAGGTCAGCTTCATCATAACTCGGGGAAATGACATAACCTTCAGCACGTAACTGTGTGAGAATATGCTCCGAATCGACCGTGGCCTTGGGGCAGCCGAGGCTGACAAAGCCTATGCGGTGTGGAGTGTGTGTAGGTGTCATAACGCGAACAGAATCAAAACAAAGACGTATTTTACCTGATAAAGGTCGTTGGTCATTCGTCATTGATCAAAAGACCAGAGACAACGACCAGCGACCAACGATAAATGACCGGTTTTGAATGAGTGGCTACGAAGAAAAATTCGGAACTCTGACACGAGTCTACGGTAATGAAGTCTGTGCTGCACTGCGCCAGGCGCATGTCTGCGTTGTCGGTATCGGTGGTGTCGGCTCCTGGGCCGTGGAATCGCTGGTGCGTTCGGGCATCGGGGAGCTTACACTGGTCGATGGCGACACCATCGCACGTAGCAACATGAATCGTCAGATACATACGCTGGAGTCAACGATCGGCCAGCACAAGGTGAGCGCGATGCAGGCACGTATTACTGATATCAATCCCGAATGTCGCTGTAATACCATTGTGCATCATATTAACGACGATAATCTGCGCGATATCATCGAACGCGATTATGACTGTGTTATTGACGCTATAGACAGCATCAGGTACAAGGCGGCAATCGTCTATTGCTGCAAGCGCAACAGGATACCGGTGGTGATGACAGGGGGTGCCGGTGGTTTAGCGGATCCATCCAGAATAGAAGTGACCGACCTGACAAGGACATGGAATGACCCGCTGGCAGCTACAGTGCGTTCACGTCTGCGGCACAAGTACGGTTATACACGCAACACAAAACGGACCTTTGGCGTACCCTGCGTGTTTTCATCGGAGCAGCAGAGGTATCCGGACAGGGACGGGAAGCCGGGATATTGCAAACCGGGTGTCGCGGGTTTGTCGCTGGACTGCGGCTTTGGTTATGGATCGGTTGTCAGTGTAACGGCAAGTTTTGGTTTCGCTGCTGCTGCCAGGGCTATCGAACTGATCTCGAAATCAGTCCTGAAGAAGGCCAGGCAATAACTCGGCTGGCATCACAGGCCCCTGTCGTCGGCGCCGTTCATATTGATCATAGCGCGAGGCCTTGCTGACGTTCAGACGGTTGTGCAGCCCCGGCAGGATTGTATCCGTTTCAATCCGGGTTGGTTGTGCTGGTACAGAAGAAACCGGTCTTCTGTCAATCAGCGTAGCCGCATGTTTTGGGCCCGGTCAGCTGGCTACAGTTTTATGGCGCAGATAAATCATCACGATAAGTAACATCAGCAACGTGATCCATACCATCAGATAGAGCGTACGTGATTGTCTGGCCTTTTTGGTTTCCAGCCACGTGCGTGGCTGTATGCCTTTCAGCAGGAATA